>JAGRJZ010000043.1 GCA_020442505.1 Alphaproteobacteria bacterium
TCGTGCTCGACCACGATCACGGTATTGCCCAGATCCCGGAGTCTTTGCAGCGTCTCCAGCAGGCGATTATTGTCCCGCTGGTGCAGGCCGATCGACGGTTCGTCCAGAACGTACAGGACGCCCGTCAACCCGCTTCCGATCTGCGAGGCGAGACGGATGCGCTGGCTTTCCCCGCCCGAGAGCGTACCAGAGGCGCGGGAAAGCGTCAGGTAGGACAGCCCCACATTCGTCAGGAACGTCAAACGCTCGTTGATTTCCTTCAGAATTTTTTCGGCGATGGCTTGTTGCTGAGAGGATAACGGATGCTCTTCCTCCCTCCGATTCTGTGCATCGGAGCTTGGACGACGCGGATCCGTGAGAGCCCCAAACCATTCTTTCGCGGCGCCGATGCTCATCTCAGAAATTTCGATAATATCCTTGTCGGCGATTTTGACCGCTAGCGCCTGCTCGCTAAGCCGTTTGCCGCCGCATGTCTCGCACGGGGCGCTGGACTGGTATTGCGCCAGTTTTTCCTGTTGGGAGGCGCTGTCGGTTTCCAACAGGCGGCGCTCCAAATTCGGAATGACGCCTTCGAACGGTTTATTGCTTTTCCAGGTACTTTCGTTCTTGCTTTGATAAGTCGTCTTAATAACCGTATCCCCCGAGCCATAGAGGATGATGTCTTTATGCGCCGGATCCATATCCTCCCACGGCGTGTCGACGTCGAATCCGTAATGCGCGGCGACGGCCTCCATCGCCTGCAGGTAAAAGCCTTTGAAAGCGCCGTCCCAAACAATAATCGCGCCGCTTCGTATCGTTTTTGAAATATCCGGTACAACCAGCGTCCGGTCCACATAAAGCCGGACGCCGAGTCCGTCGCAGCCGGGGCAAGCGCCATGGGGGTTGTTAAACGAAAAAAGCCGGGGTTCTATTTCGGGAATGGTAAATCCCGAAACAGGACAGGCGAATTTTTCGCTGAACAGGGTTTGAGCGCCCGTATCCGCGTCTTCCGCAATGGCAAGGCCGTCGGCCAGCTTCAAAGCCGTTTCCAGGGAATCCGCAAGACGCGCGGGCAATGTCTCATCCCCCGGTCTGAGGACAAGGCGATCGACCACGACGGAAATGTCGTGTTTGACTTTTTTGTCCAGGCCCGGGGTTTCGTCGATGTTGTAAAGCGTTCCGTCGATCTTGACCCGCTGAAATCCCTGTTTTTGGAGATCGCCGAGTTCTTTCCGGTATTCGCCTTTTCGCCCCCGGACGATAGGGGCGAGGATGTAAAGGCGGGCCCCGGGTTTCGGTTCCCAGCCCCCGGTTTCGTGACCGTTGGCCGATAGCCGGTTGCCGATCACTTTATCCACCATCTGGCTAACCGTCTGGCTTTCGATCGGCTTGCCCGTGGCGGGGGAGTAGGGCGTGCCCACCCGCGCCCATAAAAGACGCATGTAGTCGTATATCTCCGTCACCGTTCCGACGGTGGAGCGCGGATTTTTGCTGGTGGTTTTCTGTTCGATGGAAATGGCGGGAGAGAGACCCTCGATGCTGTCCACGTCCGGCTTGGCCATCAATTCCAGAAATTGCCGCGCATAGGCCGACAGGCTTTCCACGTAGCGCCGCTGGCCTTCGGCGTAGATCGTGTCGAACGCCAGAGATGATTTCCCACTGCCCGACAGGCCCGTAATCACTATGAGCTTGTCGCGCGGAATATCCACGTCGATGTCCTTCAGATTATGTTCCCGCGCGCCGCGGATCGCGATTTCCGTCAACATGGCCAGAGATATAGAATCCTCGCCATGAAAAGACCAGTCCTAAAACGTGAAGAGCGAGTCCGGGAGATGAATTGTCCGTTGAAACGTCAGCCGTTTCCGGGTATGAGGTAGGGCTTGTCACATAACCAGGCGGTACGAGGAAACCATGTTCCCCGAACTTGATAAAAATTTCGACACGACGGCGGTCGAGGAAAAATGCAAAACTTTGTGGGACGAGACACGGATCCATGATTATGACCCGGATTCCGATAAAGCTCTGTTTTCCGTGGACACACCGCCGCCTTATGTTTCCGCCGCGCATTTGCACGCGGGGCACGCGGCGTCCTATACCCAAGCCGAGATCGTCATTCGCTATAAACGCATGACCGGGCATAATATCTATTACCCGATGGGATTCGACGATAACGGCTTGCCGACCGAGCGTTATGTCGAGCAAACCCATAAGGTCAACAAAAAGAAAATCTCGCGCAGCGATTTTCGCAAGCTCTGCATCGAAGAGACGCAAAAGGGCGCGAAATCCTATGAGAAATTGTGGCGGGCGCTGGGGCTGTCGGTGGATTGGTCGACGCGCTATTCGACGATCGACGATCTGTCTCGCCACACGGCGCAGAAATCTTTTCTTGATCTGTATAAAAAGGGACTGGTCTATCGTGCGAACGAGCCGGTTTTATGGGATACGCATTTCGAAACCGCGCTGGCGCAGGCGGATCTGGAGACGATCGATCGCAAGGGAAAGATGTACGACATCGCCTTTACGAGCGCGGAGACCTCTGAAAATCTGGTTATTTCGACCACACGGCCGGAATTTATCTCCGCCTGCGTGGCCATGTATTTCCACCCAGAGGATACGCGCTATCAACATCTGGCCGGAACGAACGCGGTCGTGCCCTTGTCCGGCGGACGAACCGTTCCGATTAAAACCTCCGAAGAGGTCGATAAGGATTTCGGCACGGGGCTGATGCAGGTCTGTACCTTCGGGGACGGCGAAGACGTCAAGAAGTGGAAGGCCGACAAGCTCGACACCCGGATCATCCTGGGCGCGGACGGGAAGATGACCGCTTTGGCCGGAAAGTATGAGGGGTTGGACGTTCCAACCGCCCGTAAACGGATCGTCGAAGATTTAAAAGAATCCGGCCTGGTCGTCGCGGAAAAAGTCGTGGATCAGAGCGTTTCGGTCGGTGAACGCTCCGAGATACCGGTCGAATTTATCATGACTCCGCAATGGTTTATCGATGTGTTGGGCCATAAAGAGCGGTTTAAGACGCGCGCGGCGGAGCTGAAATGGTTCCCGGACTGGATGAAGGTGCGGCTGGACCACTGGATCGACGGGCTAAAATACGACTGGAATATCTCGCGCCAGCGCTTTTACGGCGTGCCGTTCCCGGTCTGGTTCGTGCAAGAAACCGGAGAGGTTATCGTCGCGGACGAGGATATGTTGCCGGTTGATCCGCTGGAAAGCGACCCGCCGCAATGGGCGCAAGAGAAATATAAAGGCATGACCATCGTGCCGGACGCGGATGTCATGGATACGTGGATGACCTCTTCCCTGACGCCGCTGATTAATGCGAACTGGGCCGAATGCCCGGGGCGCAAGGGCTCTATGAAGCTTTATCCGATGGATTTGCGGGTGCAGGCGTTCGAGATCATCCGTACGTGGCTCTTCTACACGCTTATCAAATCCGATTATCACACGGACTCCCTGCCGTGGAAAAACGTCATGATTTCGGGATGGGGCCTCAACGAGCAAGGCAAGAAAATATCCAAACGTGATTTGGAAAAATTCACCGACGCGAACGGATTTAACCGCTACGACCCCTACTCTCTCATCACCAAATACGGGGCCGATGCCATCCGCTGGTGGGCGGCGAGCGCGCAGCTCGGGAAGGATCTACGCTTCCACGAGCGGGAAGTCAAAGACGGCCGGAAGATCGTCGTGAAGCTCTGGAACGTCGCGCGGCTGGCCTTTTTATACATGAACGACTTCGACCCGACGCAGGAACGGATCCCGTACGCCGAACGGCCGCTGGAGGACCGCTGGATCTTGTCGGAGCTGAACGCGCTGGTCGCGCGCATGACGGATTGTTTCGAGCGTTATGATTATGCGACCGCGCGCGAGGCTTTGCATAAATTTTTCTGGATGACCTATTGCGACACTTATTTGGAGCTGGTCAAGGCCCGTTTTTGGGAAAATACGGAGGCAAGCTCCCGGGATCAACAAGCCGGGCAGGCAACGCTGTTCGAAAGCCTGCATGTTCTGACCAAGCTGTTGGCACCGTATCTGCCCTATATCACCGAGGAGATTTATCAGCAGGCAAGCCGGTTTGGCGAGGACGCGATCTCCCTGCATGTTAGCGCCTGGCCAGAGCGCAATGCCGCGATGGCTTTTGACGGGGCGGCGGAGATGGCCATCGTGCTGGATATTCTTGCAAAGGTCCGAAAATTACGCTCCGAACGGCAGATCGGGGCCGGTGCGCCGCTGGAGACCCTGATTTTGGACGCCGGCCGGGAAAACGATTTGAAACCGCTGGAGGGGGCTTTGTTGAACGCGGCCCGGGCGGCGCAGATCGTTTATCGTCCTTTGACGGTGGACGAGGGCGTCGGCGTTGATATTACGGCCTCGGCGGAACGCAGAACGGGCACGGAGTAAAAAAGGACGTTTTTACGCCGTTCCTGCCGCTTGTTGCAAGGAACACAAACTCATGTCCCAAAAAGACGTCCTTCGTGCAGAAGCCGTCCGTAACCGGGAGCGGATCGACCCCGCTTCCGAGGATCCGGACGCGATCGTGGATCTGTTCCTGACCCATGTCAAACCGGCCCACGATCAAATTATCGCGCTTTACTGGCCCAAGGGGCGAGAGTTCGATCCCTACGCCTTGTTGGAACGCTTGTTGAGGGACGGATTTGTCTGTTCCTTGCCGGTTGTAAAAAAAGAAACCAGGGTTTTGTCCTTTGCACGCTGGGACGAGACGATTCCGCTGGCGGAAGGCCCCTTCGGGGTGATGCAACCCGCGGCGGAGGAGCCGGATTCATTAGTGGAGCCGGATATTCTGTGCGTGCCGTTTCTGGCCTTCGACCGGCGGGGGCAGCGTCTCGGCTATGGCGGGGGGTATTACGACGCGACCATCCGCGCTCTGAGAGACAAAAAAGAGCTTGTCGCGGTCGGGCTGGGTTACGCGCAGCAGGCCGTTTTATTTAATTTGCCTCGGGAGGATCACGATGAGATGCTGGATTGGGTCGTCACACCGCAAGGGGTTCATCGTTTTGCGCCGTAGTCTTTTTGTCTTTTTTGTCGTTCTGTTTTGCGTGGAGCCGGCGCAGGCCGGAACCTTTCATCCGCCAAGGCCCGCCGAGGTCCAGCCGGTTTTGGCGATGGAACCCGTCCTCGTCGAGACCAAAGACGGCCGGCGCTATGTTTTTATGGCCGAAATGGCCGTGACGCCGGCGCAGTGGCAGGCGGGGTTGATGTTTCGGGATTCCCTGTCCGACGATCAGGCGATGCTGTTCGTCTTCCGGGGGGAGAAAGAACGCGGGTTCTGGATGAAAAATACCCTGATTCCTCTGGACATGCTGTTTATTCGCGCGGACGGGACGATCCATCACATTCACGAAAACGCGATCCCGCACGACGAGACGACGGTTCGCTCGAACGGTCCCGCTCTGGCGGTGCTGGAGATCAAAGGAGGCCTGTCTGAGAGGCTCGGCCTGCGGACCGGGGACGTTATTCATCATGGCGCATTTGGCAATAAACTTGTCGAATGAATAAAAATCGGTTATGGTCCGTGGTCTCTGATAGGAACGGGGTGTAGCGCAGTCTGGTAGC
>JAGRJZ010000044.1 GCA_020442505.1 Alphaproteobacteria bacterium
CCCTGCGGAATGGGAAAGCATCGCGGCGTTGTTCCCGGCGCAGCGCGACGCAGCCCGAGAACGATCAGCGATCGCCCGAGCGATCGGCCGCTTTGAAGAAATCGTCGGCGCGCGCAACGGCACAAGCGCCGACAAAAGCGGCACTTTTGCGGGCACCGGCAAGACCGGCCAACACGACTGCATCGACGAAAGCACGAACACGACGATGTATCTGACCCTGCTGGAAAAGGAAGGAATCCTCCGCTTCCATGGCGTTTCCGGGCCACTCTCGCGCACGCCTTTCACCACGCTGGGACAGGGGAAGCTCTGGCCTCATCAGACCGCCGTCATTCGGGAGATCGCAGACGGGAAATCCTACGCGGTCGATAGCTGGTTCCACGATAACGGCCACCCAGCCGAAATCGTCCCGCTGGCGACATGGCGCGCGGGTTGGGCCCCCGGGGACTAGAGTGATTCGGTTCTAGGCCTCCCACAAGACCGCCTTGATATCCGACGCGCCGCAGGCCAACATAACCAGCCGGTCGATGCCAAGGGCTATTCCACCGCTTTCGGGCATGCCACGCTCCAGCGCCGCGAGGAAAGCCTCGTCGATCGGCCAGGCCTTCCCGTACAGGGATTCTTTTAAACCCATGTCAGCCTCCATCCGGCGGCGTTGCTCCGCCGCGTCGGTCAGCTCTCCGAACGCGTTGGCCAGCTCCACCCCGCATACATATAGCTCGAACCGTTCCGCGAACCGGGCGTCTTCCGGCTTTGGGCGGGCCAGCGCCGCAAGGGAGACAGGATAATCGTAGACGATCGTCGGGCGACCCTGCCCCAGCCGCGGTTCGATCAGCGTGCCCATCACCCGCATGAACAGATCGTCCCACGTGTCGTCCGGCGCGGTGTGGAGGTTCTTTTGCTGTAAAATTTCTCTAAATCCATCAACCGGAACATTTTGTGGCAGATACGCGATCAATTCTATCCCCGCGTAGCGTTCAAAGGCCTCTGCGACCGAGATGATCTCCCAATCGACGAACGGATCGGCGGACATGTCTTGATAGCGGTATTCCGTAATGTCACAGGCCGTGGCCACCGCGCGCAGCAAATCAACGCAGTCGGCCATGATATCCCGATACCCGGCATGGGCCCGGTACCATTCGATCATCGTAAATTCGGGGCTGTGCCAGGGCGAGCCCTCGGCGTTTCGGAAAACATGGCAAATTTGATAGAGTCTTTCCCACCCGGCGGCCAGCAGCTTTTTCATCGCGAATTCCGGACTGGTATGAAGATATCGGGTTTCGGCGCGGTCCTGATGAGGATTGATCAGCATCGTTTCGAAGGCCTGCACATGGACCTCCGCCCCCGGCATTATTTGCAAAGCCGGAGTTTCGACCTCGTCAAAACCATGCGCGTCGAAAAACCGCCTGACAGCCCGGATTAACCTCTGGCGGGTTTTGAGATTCTGTTGTTTTATTTCAAAATTCCCTTGCATTCCACCTTTAATACCGCTAAAAAGCCCTCTCGATCAAGCAGGAGATAGAGCGATGAAGGCCGAGATTCACCCCGATTACCATGAAATCACCGTCGTTATGACGGATGAAACGGAATACAAAACCCGCAGCACCTGGGGGAAGGAAGGCGACATTCTGCGCCTGGACGTGGACAGCAAATCCCATCCCGCCTATACCGGCGGCGCGCATAAGGTGATCGAGAAAGGCCAGCTTTCCAAGTTCGAAAACCGTTACGGGTCTTTCCTGTCCAGCGCCAAAGCCGACGAAACTTCCGAAAAATAACCCCGCGCTTCGACGAGAAAAAGAGAGGAACACATGCTCGGATGGCTGTGTTCCTTTGTTTTTGGATTGCAATCCCTGTTCAAAAAATCTTAAAAAGTGCCGCGCGGGCCGTGTACGAATCTCGTTATCCACCAGTGACCCTGTTAAACAGGTGGGCGCCGTATAACCAGGCGAAGCGGCAAAACACTAAGCCCGGCCAGGGACAGCTCCCTGGCGATAGATTATCGGTCTCGGGAATAAAGGCGTATCACGCACCCCGCAGCGCCATTTATCTAGCACAACGCTTTCGGAAAAACAACGAGAACGAAAAACAACGGTGCCTCATCCGGTTTTTTTCGTCTTCGTTACAGGCGATTTCAGAACACGTGCCAGAATTTCCGTGATGGCCGTGGCTGTCTTTTCGAATCCCGCCGGCGCGTTGAAGAGCAACAGACCGCTTCGCACCATGCCTTTATCGGGCGCAGGAAAGAGCGGCGCCGTGATTTCAAGGCATAGAGGCTGGGTTTCAAGGTCATCCCATCCTGCTTGCAAGACTTCCTGCCGCGTGCCGCCCGCCAGAACCGGATACCAGACAAGGATTTTCGTCTCCGGCGCTTTGGCCAAAAGCGCCCGGACGGTCTCGGCCGTTTCCTGGTATTCGGTTTTGACCTCGTAGCTAGGGTCGATAACGACCAGCGTTTCCCCCCCGCCCGCCTGCGCCAACGCGCCTTCGTGCCCGTCTTCCTGAACGATCGAGATATTTGGCATCCGGCCGAGCGCGCCCTGCAAAAACTGAATTTCCCCGGGATGTTTCTCGTATAAGACCATGGAATCTGAGGGGTTTTTCAAGGCAGCGATACACCCCGCCGAACCGGGATAATAAGGCTTCCACTGGCGCAGCGCATAGACATAGGGCGCGAAAGGCGGGGGCAACCGCGCGGGATCCAAACGCCCGATCCCCGTTTCGTATTCGGCGATCTTCCGAGCTTCGGGCGCGGACAAATCATAAACGCCCCGCCCCGCATGCGTGTCGACAAAGGTCAGCGGAGAATCTCCTGCTCCCGCCATTTTCTGCCACAAAGCGCACAAAACAGCATGTTTGTGGACGTCGAACCACCCGCCCGCATGATAGATATGTTGATAAGAAAGCATTTATTCCTTCGTTTCCATTCCAAGATAGAGCGGATCGCAAGGCATACCCGTCAGCCAGTGACCGTCTTTGAGAGAAACCGGGGAAACCTCGTCAAGCTGCCTTACTTCAGCAAGGCTAAAAAAACGCCTCTCTTGGACCATGCCCCCACGATCCGTCCAAGAGGGAGGGAGAATAACATCGTCCGACAACCGAGCATAAAACAGCGTCTGCACAACGTGAAAATCCCTGGCGGGATAATAAAACTCCGAAATCGCGAAGATTTCTTCAATTTCGATATGTAAGCCAGTCTCCTCCCAGGCCTCTCTCCGCGCGCAGGCGCGAATATCTTCCCCGTAATCGGATCTGCCGCCCGGCATCGTCCAAAATCCGCTTTTTTCCCGGACCAGGAGCAAACGCCTATCATGAACGACCAGTGCCCGGGCAGCCACCTGTGGATGAGGTTTTATCTCATTCATCGTCTTGAACGGCGGGGCTTTCATCTTCCTCGTCGTCTTCCTGCACCAGCCACGCGACAGAGACGACTTTTTCACCTGATGCAACCTTGAAGATCGTCACGCCCTGCGCGCTGCGGCCGGTAAAGCGCACATCGGCAACGGGGGTACGGATGGTCTGGCCCTGATCGCTCACCAGCATGACCTGATGATCGTCGGTCACGGGGAAGGTCGCGACGACTTCGCCGGTCTTGGTTGTCACGTCCATATTGATCACGCCCGACCCGCCACGGCCGGTAACGCGGTACTCGCCGGCATAAGTCCGTTTGCCGAAGCCGTTTTCAGAGACGCAAAGCAACGCCTGCCCCTGCTCATCCTCCGCCTCACGGCGCAGGATCGACATGGACATGACCGCATCGCCCTTGGCGAGCTTGATGCCGCGCACGCCCGTAGAAGAACGCCCCGCAAATACGCGGATCGCGTCGACCGGGAACCGTATCGCCTTCCCGGCGCGGGTGGCGAGAAATACGTCCTCGTCCTCTTTCGCGATCTTGACGGAGACCAGATTTTCGTCTTCCGCCAGCTTCATGGCAATCAACCCGTTCGCGCGAATATTTTTGAAATCCGTCAGCTTGTTCCGCCGGACCGAGCCATGGGAGGTCGCGAACATGATATCCAGCTCGTCCCAGATATCCTCGTTCTCCGGCAAGCGCATGTAGACCGAGACGTTTTCCCCTGATTCCAGCGGCAGAAGATTCACCAGCGCCTTGCCCCGGCTTTGCGGAGTCGCCAGCGGCAATTGCCAGACCTTCATCTTGTGCACGATCCCGCGGGACGTAAAGAACAGGATCGGCGTGTGGGTCGAGGCCACGAACAGGTCAGAGACGAAATCCTCGTCCTTGAGCGCCGTCGCGCTACGCCCTTTCCCGCCGCGTTTTTGCGCGCGGTAGGTATCCAGCGGCACACGCTTGATATAGCCGCCATTGGTAACGGTCACGACCATATCCTCGCGCTGGATCA
>JAGRJZ010000045.1 GCA_020442505.1 Alphaproteobacteria bacterium
TTCCTTTGGGCGCCAGTCATCTGTCCTGTTTAAGGCGGTGGACGAGACGGCCCGCAGCATCGAGCGCATGGCGGCGCAGGAAGGCCGGATGCGCCGGGATTCCTTTATGTCGTCGGCCAAGTTCATCGTGGAGAGTCTGCATTCTTTGTCGGTCGATTTCGTCCGTCTTCTGGAAGGAGACATGCCCGAGAAAAGCTGGAAAGCCTTCCAGAAGGGCGACGTCGCGGCCTTTACCCGCCGTCTGGCGCAAGTCGCGAGCGACGCGCCGGCAGTCGAGAAAATCCGGGAAAAATATGCCGCCGACAACGAGTTCCGGACCTATGCGGCGCGGTTCATGCGCCAGTTCGAGGAGCTGTTCGACCAGGCCGTCGCGAACGACCACAGCGATCTGTTATCCGCCACGTTCATATCGAGCGATATCGGAAAGTTGTACGAGGTGCTGTGCCTGGCGGCCGGCCGTCCGCCCCGGACGAAAAGAGACGACAAGAAGGCCGCGTGACCGATAACCCCGAGCGGCTCTATGTTCATTCTCTTTAAAAAAGGGATGGATCTTGGGATTCTCGTTTTATCCAGAAATTGCCTTTGTCTATAAACGACAGGATAGAATTGATAAGGTATATGTTCCATGGCCGAAGGCGACGCACAGGACGACAGCCAGAAGACCGAGGAACCTACCCCGAAAAAGCTGGAGGAATCCCGCAAAAAGGGGCAGGTCGCTCTGTCGCGTGAGGTGAATAACTGGGTCATGCTTTTGGCTGCGACGATTTTGATCGCCACCGCTTCGAAACCACTTTTTCTTCATCTGAAGGACCATCTTCGGGGCTATATCGCCCATGCGCATGATCTGCCGGGCATGCCGGGGGGATTCGCTCTTGTACTCGGCCGTTCCTTTTGGGACGTTTTGGGAATGATCATTTTGCCGCTGCTGGTTTTAATGGCGGCGGCGTTTTTGGGGCCTTTTCTCCAGGTCGGGCCGCTTTTCGCGCCGGAGGTCCTCAAACCGGACCTCAGCAAGATATCCCCCCTGAAAGGCTTTCAACGTTTGTTTTCCGCGCGTTCCTTGATGGAGTTCGTAAAGGGCATTCTGAAGCTGGGGGTGGTCGCCGTGGTCGGCGTTGTGATGCTTTATCCGTTTTACGAGCGGGTGGAGCATTTTATCGGTCTGCCTCTGATTGTGTTGCTGCACGAAATGCTGGCTTTGACGGTCCGGATGATGGCAGGGATCTTGATCGTCCTGATGGTCATCGCGGTGATCGATCTGGTGTACCAGCGCATGGAGCACTACAAAAAGATGCGCATGACGCGCCAGGAGCTCAAAGACGAATACAAGCAAACCGAAGGGGATCCGCAGATTCGTGCGAAATTACGGGCGCTGCGTCAGGAAAAGGCTCGCCAGCGGATGATGCAGGCCGTGCCCGAGGCCGACGTCGTGATCACCAACCCGACGCATTATGCGATCGCGCTGAAATACAAGCCCGAGGAAATGGACGCGCCGCTCTGCGTGGCCAAGGGAGCGGACGCGGTCGCCCTGCGGATTCGCGAGGTCGCCAAGGCGCATAAGGTGATCATCTACGAAGCGCCGCCGCTGGCCCGGGCGTTGTACGACGCGGTCGAAATCGACGAGATCATCCCCCCCGCTCATTATAAAGCCGTGGCGGAGGTTATTTCGTTCGTTTTCCGTACGCGGGGTCGGTTGTAGGGTTAAGCCTACATCTCTCTCTTGATCTCGAGCATCCGCATCGCGGCGTGGGCCGCGTCGCCGCCCTTGTTTTTCTGGTTAGGGTCCGCGCGGACGATGGCTTGTTCCCGGTTTTCGGTGGTCAAAATGCCGTTCCCAAGCGCCAGATCGTATTCCAGGACCAGATCATAAAGACCCCGGGCGCTTTCGTTGCAGACGATGTCGTAATGCGCGGTCTCGCCCCGGATAACACAGCCGAGCGCGACATAGGCGTCGAAGATGTTCCCCTTCCGGTTGTGCATGAAGCTGAGCGCCGCCGGCATTTCCAGCGCGCCGGGGACGGTCAGAATCTCGAACGTCGCGCCAGCGGCCTTCAACGCGGTCTGCGCGCCCTTCAGCAGCATATCGCTGATATCCTGGTAGAATCGGGATTCGATGATTAAAACATGTCCTGTCATTGGTCTGTCTCCCTTCTATAGGCGATTCTATAGGCGATCAAATCCGCGATCGTCCCGATTTTCAAATCGTGTTTTTCGGCGAAGCGACGGAGGTCTGGCAAGCGGGCCATGGCGCCGTCATCCTTCATAATCTCGCATATCACGCCCGCGCCGCAATAGCCAGCCAGTTTTGCGAGATCGACGGCGGCTTCCGTGTGCCCGGGACGCGTCAAAACCCCGCCCCCCCGCGCGCGCAGGGGAAAGACATGCCCGGGCATGGCGATGTCTTTTTCCGTGGAGGCGGGATCGACCGCCACCGCGATCGTCCGCGCCCGGTCATGCGCCGAGATGCCGGTGGTGATCCCCTCTCGCGCTTCGATGGAAACGGTAAAGGCCGTACCCTGGCGAGAGGTGTTGTTCCGGACCATCGGGGGGATTCCCAGCCGGTCGACCATCTCCCCCTCCAGCGCCAGGCAGATCAACCCCCGCCCGTGCGTGGCCATGAAATTGATGTGATCCGGGGTGACGCAGGAGGCCGGCAGGATCAAATCTCCCTCGTTTTCCCGGTCTTCGTCGTCGACCATGATGACCATCCGCCCGGCGCGGGTCTCTGCGATGATCGTTTCAATCGGGGAAAGCTGTGCGGGAGGCATGGATACGGAGTCCTTAAATATAGCGCTTGCCGGAAGGTTTAAAGCCGCTGCTCGTCCGGAGCAAGCGCAAAATTCACGCTGCCGGCCGCAGCGCTTTGACCGGGGCGAAGGAGCGGCGATGGTGTGGACTCGGACCGTGACGGAAGAGCGCAGCCCGGTGCTCCGCCGTGCCGTATCCGGCGTTCCGGTCCCAGCCGTAACACGGGTGATCAGCATGCAGAGCGGCCATGATCCGGTCCCGCGTAACCTTGGCCAGGATGGAGGCGGCGGCGATCTCCCGGACCTTTGAATCGCCTTTTACAACGGCCTGTGCGGGGCAGGGGAGATCCGGCACGAATTTCCCGTCGATCAAGGCAAGGGCGTCATCTCTTCCTTCAAGGTAAGCCCTTCTCATCGCCAGAAGCGTCGCGTGATGAATGTTCAGATCGTCGATCTCCTGCGCGGAGGCCTGCGCGATTCCGCAAACGCAATGCTGCTGGATCAGGGGGAATAATAGTTCCCGCTTTTTCGCGGAGAGTTTCTTGCTGTCCGTCACGCCCGACCAGAAAGCCAGGTCCTGCGCCGCCGGAGGAACGAAGACACAGGCCGCGACGACCGGCCCGGCCAGCGGCCCGCGCCCGGCTTCGTCGATTCCGTAAACGGGGACGTTACTTCGTCGAATGGTTGATAAGTCCATATTTGTCCATCACCAGAACGATCCCCGTGAGCATAATGCTGACTCCGACCGGGATCATCGTCATCATCAGGGACCCGTCGAAATAACCGTTCACGAACAGGAACAGGTAAATGATTGTGCT
This sequence comes from Alphaproteobacteria bacterium, assembly GCA_020442505.1. Classification (GTDB taxonomy): domain Bacteria; phylum Pseudomonadota; class Alphaproteobacteria; order Micavibrionales; family Micavibrionaceae; genus JACKJA01. The sequence continues at coordinate 3,566 of JAGRJZ010000045.1, forward strand.
CGCCACGACCGAGAGCGTGATCAAGACATCGGTCTCCCGGTGTTTGCGGTGCGGAAGTCCGAGCGCCACGGCGAGATAAACGGGCGCGAGAATAAAGAGGAGGCTGGAGGCGTTAAAAAGAAACTGGATCACATCCGATATCGTCAACGCCAGAACACTCATGGCAATCAGGATAACCACCATCACGATCCGGGAGAGTGGGACGTACTGCTCCCGTCTTTCCGTGACGCGCGGCGGCATGAAGTTCTTCCCGATCGTCGCGGCGGTCAGATAACACATCGTGTCTAGCGTCGACATGCAGATCGCCATGACCACGACCGCGATATAGGCCAGAAGCCATGAGGGGATGTAATCCCCCTCAAAAATCAGGAAGAACGCTTTTTCCGCGGCGATATTTTCGCCCAGATAGGGCTTCGCCGCGAGTCCCAGAAAAATCAGGCTCAAGGTCATAATACCCAGCATCACCCCCGCAAGGGGGAAGCTGGCGCGGATGACTTTGTCGTTCCGGGCGGAAAAGACGCGTTGCCACGTATCGGCGGAGCCAAGGACGAGGAAAAAACCGAGGAGACCAATCCCCCATTGAAAATCGACGCTTTGGGAAAAAAGCGTTCCGATATTCATGACGTCTTCTTTTCCCGGCTGAAAAAAGAAAGGAACAAGGATCAGGGAAATAATCAGAAAAAACTGGATCGCGTCGGTTTTGACGACCGTGCTATAACCGCCGAAAAACAGATAAAACCCAACCACGACTGCCACGGAAACGACCCCGATCCAGGCTTCTATCCCCAGGACGGTCGCGAACAGGTTACCAGACACGAAGAGCTGGATGGCGATATAGGCCAGCGCAAACGCAATCACGATCAAAGCCGTTGTTTTTTCGCTGACGACGCCGATCCGGGCGCGGATCATCTCTCCGATCGTGATGTAGTCGTGTTTCTTGGCCAGTTCCCGGACTCGCGGGCCGATGAGGGCGTAAAGAAAAAGCCCGGCCACGGCTCCGACGATCAGCCACAGGCCGCCATAGCCGGCCGTTGCGCCGAATCCGAACCAGAATACCACCCCCATCCCGTCGCGGAAGGAGCTGGCCAGAGAACCGATCGTCGGGATGTATCCCACGTCGCGCGATCCGATCACAAATCCGTCATGGCTCTGGTTTCGACTGGCGATCAGGCCGATCAGGATCATCGCGGCGAAATAGACGCTGATCGCGGAGAGAATGATGATCTGGGTCGGGGTCATGTATTCGTTCCTTCTCGAAGGGCGGGGCGTGTTTTCTGCATACCCCTGTTTGTTCTTTTGATCAAGCCCTTGCCTTTTGACGCGTTCCAGCATACGACTTTGGTATGAGCCATGAAATCCTGACCAGCGATCAAAAAGCCGCCGCGGACCGCCTGACCATCGAATCGGGTGTCTCCGGACGGGCCATGATGGAAAAGGCGGCCGCTGCGGTCGTCGAGAAAATCGAAACCCATTTTCCCTACACCGAATCGGTGCATGTTCTCTGCGGCCCGGGCAATAATGGCGGCGACGGTTTCGTGATCGCCCGGATGCTCCGGGAAAAAGGCTGGCACGTGCGGGTGTCATCTCTGGTCGATTCGGCCGCCTTGGAGGGGGAGGCCTCCGCCGCCGCCGGCGAATGGAGCGGCCCTGTCGCGCGTTTCGAGGACACGACCCCCGACCCGGAGGAGCTCGCGGTGGACGCGGTCTTCGGTACGGGGTTCCACGGCGCTTTGCCAGAAGCTGCCGCCGCTCTCTTTGACCGGATTCGCGAGACGGGGCAAGAGGTTCTGGCCGTGGACATTCCCTCCGGAGTCAACGGCAATGACGGCACGGCCGATCCGCATACGCTGCATGCGGCTCTGACGGTCACGTTTTTCCGCAAGA
>JAGRJZ010000046.1 GCA_020442505.1 Alphaproteobacteria bacterium
CTCCAAGCCCGAAGTGATACAAAAAACAAAAAGGCCGCTTTGACGCGGCCTTCTGTTCGTGTCGTCCGGCGTTCCACCTTAACGAGAGTAAAACTCGACGATCAGATGCGGCTCCATCTGCGCCGCGTAGGGAACGTCCGCCAAACCGGGCGCCCGCAGGAAAGTGGCCTTGAACCCCTTGGCGTCGACCGTGATGTAATCGGGCACGTCGCGCTCACCGGATTCCAGCGCCTGGATGACCAGCGGCATGGTCCGGCCCTTTTCGCGGATTTCGATGATATCGCCGTCCTTGACCTGATAGGACGGAATGTTCACGACCTTGCCGTTCACCGTGACATGCTTGTGGTTTACGAATTGACGCGCGGCGAAAACGGTCGGCACGAACTTCGCGCGATAGACGACCGCGTCCAGCCGGCGTTCCAGCAAGCCGATCAGGTTCTCGGCCGTGTTCCCGCGCAGGCGGACGGCTTCCTGATAATAACGGCGGAATTTTTTCTCCCCGATATTCCCGTAATAGCCCTTCAAGAGCTGCTTAGCCATCAACTGCACGCCGTAATCGGACAGCTTTCCACGACGCACGCCGTGCATACCGGGGCGGGTCTGGCGGTTGTTGAACGGAGATTTCGGACGGCCCCAGGTGTTACAACCATGGCGGCGATCGAGTTTATACTTGGCGTGAGGACGTTTTTTCTCACTCATTGTCTATTCCTTTCATTATTGTTTTTGTCCCAATCACCTGACCGGATTGAAGGCCCCGTAAGGCCTTGCAACAAGGGCAAACCCCGCCCTTTCCTTGGGAGTGAGCGGCACTATTACGGATTTCGGCGCAAAAGTCAAAGTTTTTATCTATCCCGATAAAGCCGTAAAATCCATCGTCGCCCAATCCCCCGGACCGGCGATTTTATCGCGCAGGCGCCCCGCCCCGTCGATCACGACCGTCTCCGGCGTGCGCAGAACGTTAAACCCGCGCAGGGAAATATCCTTGCCTTCATCCCATATCCAGACCGTATGCGGAGCTTCGGATTCGGGGGGGACAAGGCGATCGATCGCCCGGTTCATGGCGGACGGATCGTCGTCGATCGACACGGCCAGTAAAACGACGTCTCCCCCTTGCGCCGCGACAGCCCTTAGCAAATCCGGAAACTCGGCCAGACAAGTCGCGCACCAGGACGCCCAGAAATGAAGCAGCACAACGCGCCCGCGTAAATCTTTCAGGGAAACGACCGTGCCCTTTGTATCCGTAAAGACTCGATCCGCGGCAAGAGGTCCCTCCTTGGATACCATCTGCGCCGGCGCCTGTATGGCCGTCAAAGCAGGCCTGTGCCACCAATCGTAGCTGGCCGCCGCGCCCGCGAGGAGCAGAAGAACCGCGAAGGCGATTATCTTTGGTCTCATGTCCCCGCCTCCCTCGCTCCGGCGGTCCGCCGCCACAGAGCGAGCCCGATGCCCGCCACGAACAAAATCTCCGCCCCGCTAAACAGCGCCAGATTAAGCGCGATGCCCTTTGTAAAGCCGTAGGAATGAAGCCCCACGCCCAGCAAATTCACCCCGAACCAAGCCAACGCCACGACCACCGTCGTCAGGGCCATCCCCATTGCGAACGGGACTGGCTTCAGCTTCCCGGCGATCCGCCCATGCAACAGGAAAATCAACCACAGGCAAATCAACATCGCCCCGTTTTCCTTCGGATCCCAGCCCCAAAACCGTCCCCATGACTGGTCCGCCCAGATTCCGCCGAGAATCGTTCCCACCGTCGCGAAGAGCAACGCCACAAGCCCCGCGGCCAGAATATTTCCCGCCAGCGCGCCCAAACGGTCGGTCTCCTCCGGCGCGAACAAGCGCATCAGTAAATACAGATGGGCCAGAACACCGGCCACCAGACAACAACCATAGCCGATGGTGATCGTCACGACATGGGTCGCCAGCCAGAAATTCGTATTCAAAACGGCGACCAGCATGCCCATCGTATCGCCTTCCGCCGCGTAGCGCGTCCCGATAAACTGAAGCGTCGCGCCGATCAGCGCGCCGATCAAAACCCCCAGCCCGTTGCGGCCGCGCCATTCGATCACCAGCGCGAACAAAACTCCGATCAACCCCACGAACAGAACGGATTCGTACAAGGTCGCGACCGGGGGACGGGCCATAATGTAGATCCGCGCGGCAAGCCCTGCAAAATGAACCAGCGCGCCGAGACACAAAAAGACAAGCGCGGCGAAACGGCTTTGGCGACGCAGACCGATTCCTCCGACCAGCAAAGTCATGAACGCGGCGCCGTACAGCGAAAGGGAGATATGAAACGGATTCAGCTGGTTATAGTGATATTCGATAAATAGACGGAGCGGCGTCAGTGTCTGCCCCGCCATGGCGATCGATTCCGCGAACGCCGTCTGCGTCTCCTTGTGCCACGCGGCCGCGTCCCCGCTCCGATAGGCCCGCGCGGCCCGGTTCAGGGTTTCGAAGAACGACGCGGTTTCGGGACTGCCCGCCCCGGATTCCAAAACCTGCCAGGGGGAAAGCCATTCCTCCCCGCCGCGGTTCCATTGTGGCGGAACGATCCGCAAAATCGCCGAGGCGCGATCCTTGTCGAAGAGTTGCAGCATAAACCCGAGCCGGAGCACCTCGTCGTCTTTCCCTGTCCCGGGTGCGTTCGAATCCGTTATCAGCCCCCCCAGAGTCGCACGCTTGGCGATCATATCCTGATAGGTGAGCGCCTGCCCCGGCGCCATGCCTAGCTTTTTCGCAAGCTCCGGGTCGCCCACGACGAAATCAGGTAAAATCAGCGAAAGCGACCGGCTGATTTCAAAATACGACAGAGTCTTGGCATATAGATCAAGCAACTGTCCCTGCGCCGCGGAAAGAGACTCCCGCGGGGTTTCCTGGAAGGAACGCAGCATCGGCATGTTCTTTCGCAAAGCCTGCGACAGCGCCAGAAAGGAATAATGATGCCCCTTGCGCGGCGCCAGCCCGATCGCACTCACAACGTCCGGATTGGGAATGTCGAACACCGGACGGCGATAGGCCGCTTTTTGGTCGAACAGCAACTCTGCCATCCAGGCCGCGGCGGTCATATCGGGTAAGGACGCCCGTCCCGAAAACGTCGTCAGAAAATCCCGTGCGAACGTGTCGAGCGGCTTGATCCGCCCTTCGTGCAAGACCGGGATCCGGGCGAAGGAGTCATAGGATAGAACTGTCATGCCCTCGCCGTCATGGGTCTCGGCGCAGGCCTGCCCGGGAACGCCCAAGGGCAGACACAAAAGAAACAAAAGAGCCGCTTTTCCGATCAGCGGCGGCAAACGCTGGACCAGATGGATCAACAATCCGATACAGATGATAATGCTCGCAATATAGGGAAACAGACGGCCGATATTCTTGACAGTCGCCAAAACCGTGACTTCCTCCCCCGCCGGACCCTGGAGAAAAGAAGACTGGTAGAACGTATACCCCTTATACCGCAGGGGCTGGTTCATCTGAATACGGGCTGGCCACTCCCGCCCGTCTTCGGCCAAAACCACGTCCGAACGATAGGCGCGCGGGGTGTTGGTGCCGGGATAGACCTGTTTTTCGAAATCCAGCAACCGGATCGAAAAAGGAAGATAGGTGCGCTTTTTACGCAGCGATATGATATATTCGCGGCCGTTCGCCGTAATCGTTTGATCAATCGGCATGGATTCGAAAATCGCGTAGCGCCCGTTTTCTGACTCTTCGGGCCCGTCAAGTTGAAAAATAAGCCCGGCCCGGTTCATTTCGTCTTCCCGTTCGCGGGGGGCGTCCGTCATGCGGAACACGCGGGCCATTCCGTGCAAATCGTCGGGAACGGCGGCACTCTCCTCACGCCGCTCAAGTGCAACATTAGAAAAATAACTTATTGGCTTAATAGGGAAAGGAAAAAAACTATCCGATAAAGGCGCGCTATCCTTCAGAACGCGTTGAGAAAACACAATTTCCGCACCGGTTTCCACGTCCGTAACGGCCAGCTCCCGCGCGTGGTAGGCAGCGATGTAGTTGCGGGAGCCCCCTTCCGGGATAACCATCGCGCCCTCGGCGCTGAACTGGGCCGTCAAGAACCCGCCGAACAGCAAAAACAACGCGCCGCCATGTACGATAATCGTTCCCAGTCTCTCGCGTCGCCAGGGCTGCAAGAACAGCTTGGCAAGCAACCCGAAGAAAATCAGCCCCATCACCGGCGTCGCGCCGGGCAAAGGTACGATCCCCCCCGCCCAGACGATCCAGGAGGAAAAATACGTTTCCTGGGCACGATAGAGGCCCATCGTCTTCTGCGCCAACGTCCCCGCCACCAGCAAAACAGTCAGCCACAAAATCGCGAAAAAGAAAACATCCGTCCGCGCCAGAAAACGCAAGGCAGAACGCGTGAAAGGGGGTCGTTTTGGAGGATGCTTTTTTCGGATGTCCGTCATGACGGGGTGCAGTATCGTGAAGTTTGCTGGTTTTGTCCAGAGACTCTCAAGACGCCTGGCTCAGGCAAAATGGATCACGGAAAGAAAATTATCTGTCAATCGGGATTTACCCTGTCTTTTCTTGTTGCTAGACTGTCCCCCTTCGTCTTGAGGAAAGGGTTTTTGCCATGGCCGGTTTGGTACGACTGACGCTCCTTTTGCTATTGATCTCGTTTTGGCCCGGCGGCGCGCAGGCCGCCGACGGCGTGGCGTTATCCGCGGATAAGATGAACCTCCGGAATATGGGGCTGGGCCGGCTGTCCTACGCGCTTATTCATGCGCCGGGCCTGCCGGAGGGATCGTTCGTTTTGCGTTTTTCGGTACAAGGCGTTCAAATGACCGGCTGTCCGGCACTCCGGAATTTGTCACACGAGGAAAGTTTTCAGGACATTTATCTGACAATCCGTCTCATCCCCCCGCGCGCCGATACAACGGACCTTCCGACGGCGCCACATTTATCCTGCGGCGGGCACGTGCAAAATCCCACGGCCGACATCGTCTTGAGCAAGGATATGCTCCGCGCACACGGGGCAAGACATATCATGCTCGAAAACGGCCCGGTAATGAGTTATCTGGATATCCATCTTCAGGACGACCGGGTGACAATCCGCCCGTCTGAGACCTTGCCCAGTCGCGCGGGCGCCTTCTCTCCGCTAAAACAGGAGGGCGTCGCGGACCCGGGCACGCTTTGGTTCTACCCGCCGGGCACGATCATGCTCTACTCTCCGGAGGCAACGGACGCCCACGAGACGGACTCGTTGATCCGCGAGCTCGCCTTGCGGAACGGAATCGTGCCTCTGGCAGCTTACTTACCTGATTTCAAAGCACCTCTTGCCCGGAGACATGCGGGCTACTATGTCGATAAAACGGAGCGTTACGCCGGCCATGGCGCGCCCGTCGCAGTGGGCACGATCACGGTGCCGGAAAAAACCTACGGGCTGGAGGGGGATCGTTGGACGTCCCGAACCCTGACGGTTTACGCCCGGGATTTAACCGCCTATGAATAACGCAACAGGAACAGAAAAAGGAAAAGAGCCAAAACGATGAACGCCGCCGACCCAGAAAAAAACCTGCCGCCCCTTTCCGATCTTCCGCCGGAATCGACAGATAGCGAAACCGAAGAGATCCCCTTTCCGGCTTCCGTTACGGAGGTCGATCCCCGGATCGCGCAGCTGGAATCGGATCTGGCCCAGGCAAAGGACCAGATGCTTCGCGCGCTGGCCGAGGCCGAAAACACCCGCCGCCGGGCGGTCAAGGAGCGTGAAGACGCCGGCAAATACGCCGTGTCGTCCTTTGCGCGGGATCTGCTGAGCGTCGCGGATAATTTTACCCGGGCCCTGGCCGCGATTTCTCCGGCCATGACGACCGGGAACGAACAACTCGCCGCAGTTGTCGAGGGAATCGAAGCCACAGGGCGGGAATTGGAAAGAGCCTTTGAAAAACAAGGTATTCACAAAGTCACGCCCGGAGAGAACGCCGTGTTCGATCCCAACCTTCACGAAGTCATGTTCGAGGTCCCCGGCACGGGAAAACCACCAGGCACCGTGATGCAAGTGGTCGAGACAGGCTACGTCATCCACGATCGTCTCTTGCGCCCGGCCCGCGTGGGCGTGGCCAAGGACGACGGAAGCCACCAACGACCGTCCTCCTCGTCCGGTCATGCACTGGATACGGAGGTTTAAGTCGGCGTGGGCGTGGACTTAAGCCGCTTTTTTCTTCCCGGTCTCCAGCGTGTCCAGATGCCGCGATAGAATCGCCGCAAAATCGCTGGTGAACCCGTCCAGCCGGTCGGCGTAGCGGTCCAGCGCGTTGGTAAAAATATTATACGCCACCACGGCCGGAATCGCGGCCACAAGCCCCAAGGCCGTCGCGAACAGAGCCTCCGCGATCCCGGGAGCGACCACGGCCAGGGATGTATTGTTCGTGCTGGCGATGGCGGTAAAGCTGTGCATGATCCCCCAAACCGTCCCGAACAGGCCGATAAAGGTCGCGGTGGAACCGACGGAGGCCAGAAAGGTCATCCCGCGCTCCAACGCGTTCATTTCGCGGTTGATGGTCACGGCCATGGCGCGCTCGACCCGCTGGCGCAGACTCGCCTGCAGGGTTTCGGAGGACGGCACGCCCCCCGCCACGCCGGTTTGCCATTCTTCCATGCCGGCACAAAACGTTTTTAACAGAGGATCTTGCCGCCCTTTCTTCACCCTTTCGTAGAGCTTGTCTAAGGTCTCTCCGGACCAGAACGAATCGTCGAACTTCGCCGCCCGGCGCGCCAGCTTTTTCAAGGTCGCGCGTTTTTCGAAGATGATCGCCCAGCTCCACACCGACGCGGTCATAAGGATCAGCATTACCAGCTTGACCACCAGATCGGCGTGCAGGAACAACCCCCACATGGACAAATCCCCGGAAAAGCTCTCCCCCACGGCGCTGGCGTCTACGTTTTCGTTCATTGTTGTTTTTTCCCCTGATACGGTTCCATCGACGCCCGCAGCGCCGGCGGCATCCCCACCGGTTTAGCATCTTCGTCCACGCAAACCAAGACGATATCCTGATAAAAGGCCGGGTCGTCCGCGCCCTGCCGGAGAATTTCCTGCCGCATCGTAAAACTGGCGTTTTTCAGGCCCGTGACCGCGCTGCGCACGGTCAGCGCGTCCTCCAGATAACAGGGCCTCAAATAATGCGCGTCGATATGCCGGACGACGAAGATCACGCCGGTTTCCTCTCGCAGGGAGGCGTTCGTATAGCCCAGCGCGTGCAGAAACTCGGTCCGCCCCCGCTCGCAGAACTTCAGGTAATTGGCGTGGTACATCACACCCCCCGCATCGGTGTCCTCGTAATAGACGCGATAGGTCGCAACATGGTTCATAACCATTTCTTAACACAAATAAACGATAATCACAGGGAAAAGACTGTATCCCTTGACAGATTTAAAGCGAATAGGGAGAAACAAAAGACATAAGTTTTTGACAAAAGACGAATTCTTTTGTTATTATGTAATAAAACAAAGAGGTGTCAAGAATGGGTATTAGAGGCTTATTTAGCGGGACTACTCGAA
>JAGRJZ010000047.1 GCA_020442505.1 Alphaproteobacteria bacterium
CCGCCTTCATCAGGCCGATATTTCCCTCCTGGATCAGATCGAGGAATTGCAGCCCCCGGTTGGTGTATTTTTTCGCGATGGAAATCACGAGACGCAAGTTCGCCTCGACCATTTCCTTTTTCGCGCGGGCGGCTTCCTTTTCACCCTTTTGAACGGTGCCGACGATCCGGCGCCACTCTTTCAGCGGTAACATCGCCTCCTCGGAAATCGCGGCGATCTGTTCCCGGATCTGAAGGGCGTTGTCGCCGTGCTTGTCGGCGAAAGCGGACCATTTATCGTTGAGGCCGCGCACGTTGTCCAGCCAGTTCGGGTCCAGCTCGCTCCCGAAATAACGGGCCATGAAATCCTCGCGCTTGACCTTGCAATCCGTGGCCATGCGCATCATTTTGCCTTCGAGCCCGACAAGCTCCCGGTTGATCTGATACAACCGCTCGATCAGCTGCTCGATCCGCGCGTTGTTCAGTTGAACCGCGTTCATCAGGCCCACCATCTCGCCCTTCAGCCCGTCATATTTTTTGTTCGCCGAATCGCTGGGCTCTTGACCGGCGCTCAGCGCGTCCAGGCGCTCTTTCTGGACCTTTTGCATCTTTTTATAGGTTGTCTTGATGGCTTCGAAATTATCGAAGACCTGAGGCATCAGCTCTTCCTCCATCGCGGACAAAGAGAGATTAACGCCGTCTTCGTCGCCCTCCCCGTCCGGTTCCGCACCGTCTTCGGAGGACTCATCAGGCGAATCGGACTCGGAGTCAGCAGACTCCTCGTCGGTCATGTCGTCCCCCGTCCCGTCGGCGTCGTTGTCGCCGTAGGTTGCGTCCAGGTCGATCACTTCCCGCAACAGGATATCCCCGGCCTGAAGGGCTTCGTACCAGGCGATCAGGGATTCGATGGCGAGTGGACTTTCGCAAATCCCGCCGATCATCATTTCGCGTCCGGCCTCGATCCGCTTGGCGATCGCGATCTCCCCCTCGCGCGAGAGAAGCTCCACCGCGCCCATTTCGCGCAGATACATCCGCACCGGGTCGTCCGTCCGTCCGGTATCGTCGGCGGAAATATTCCCGCCGGATTCGTATTCGTTCTCGTCGGAATCCGAGTCCGTCTCCTTGTCGCCGTCGCCTGCGGCAGGAGAATCGTCGACATCGTCTTCGCTGTCGACCAATTGAACCCCGACATCCGTAATCGTCGTCATGGCGTCTTCGATCTGTTCCGAGGAAAAATCTTCCGCAGGCAAGGCCTTGTTCACCTCGTCATAGGTCAAAAACCCGCGTTCTTTCCCAACACGTACGAGCTTTTTGACGATGCCCTCCAGCGATCCTTTTTTCGTCGCGGCGCTGTTCTCTTCGGTATTCTTGTCACTCACAGTTTTCGTCTTCCCGTTTTTCGGTCCGGAGAGGTTTATCGCCCCGGCCATAAAATCAAACGACGCGCCCCGTCGCGAATCACCCGTATAAGGTAGCGATTATCAAACATTTGGCAATAGAATCAAAATGTTTTCGACGCCTCTTCCTCGCCTTCGCGGTGCAGATGATGCCAAGCCAAAGCGCGCTCTTCGTTCTCGGCCGTCAAGTCGTTCCGCACGGCGTGCCAGCCGGCCTTGTATTCGCGGGCGCTTTCCTGCCCTTCGAGGCCTTTAACAAAGGCAAAAAACCCGTCCCGCGCCTTTTCAAAATCGGCCTGCGGGCGAGCGAAACCGGCGTGGGTATAAACCCCCTCCCCCGCGAGCAGCGCCAACTCGGCCTCGTAGCCTCGCTCACAAAGATGGTGGCGAAGGGCCGCGCGGTCAAGGTCCGGTTCGGACCCGAGGAGGTGTAATACAAGCTGGCGCAGAGAATCAAGCCTTTTGTTTGGCATAAGCATTCCGGCGCAAATTTCTTCTACGGAATCGAACAAAGCCGGGTGGTTTAATAACGTCGCCAGCAATACGTGATGCGCAGTGACGTCCGGCGCCTTTTCCGGTTTGCGCAAAGCCACGGCTCCGCTCTGTCGCTGCGCGCCAGGGGAGCGCCTAGGCTGAAAACGCGCCGGGGAAAAAGCCTGAAAAACCCGATCTTTAAATAAACGCCGATAATGCGCTTGCACGGAACGATCTGCGATACGTGCGATCTCCTCCTCCAGCGTCTTTTCCAGCCCCGCCCGCGCCTCGGGAGTCGTCAAGGCCCGCCCGCTCGTATGGCTCATCCACAGAAAATCGGCCATGGGAAGCGCGGCGTCCAAAACATCCCGAAAAGCCTCTCGCCCGCGCGTGCGGATCAAGGTGTCAGGATCCTCCCCCTGCGGCAGAAAGGCGATTCGGACGCTTTGGTCGGGCAGCAATAAGGGTAAAATCCGCTCACAGGCGCGCGCCGCCGCGCGGCGTCCGGCGCCATCTCCGTCGAAACACAAAACCGGGCTCTTGGGAAAAGCCGGAATCATCCGCCATAAACGGGCGATTTGCTCCTCCGTCAGGGCCGTTCCCAAAGGTGCCAGCGCGCCAGAAAACCCTGCCTCCGCGCAAGCGATGACGTCCAGATACCCCTCGACCACGATCAAGGAATGCCCGTCGCCGGCGGCCTGCCGAGCATGCGATTCGTTGTACAGCATCCGGCCCTTGTGAAACAGCGCCGTGTCGGGCGAGTTGATATATTTCGGCGGTTTAAAGTCGCCCCGCTCCGCCGGGCGCAGATGCGCGGGCAAAATCCGCCCGCCAAAGGCCACGATCCGCCCCCGGCGGTCGGTCACGGGAAACATGATCCTGTCCCGGAAAAAGGCATAAGGCTCTCCGCCCCGGTCCGCCTGCCGAAGCAAACCGGCTCCGCGCATTTGCGCGTCCGTGTAGCCCCTTTGCGACAGAAAACGCCGCAGCGCCTGTCTGTCCGCCGGGGCGTAGCCCAGCCGAAAGGCGTCGATCATCTCTGCGGACAGCCCCCGCTCCCGCAAATAGGACAGCGCTGCGTCTCCCGCAGGCGTGGCAAAAGAGTCGACGAAAAACCGCCCGGCCTCCTCCAAAAGGGAATAAAGATCCTTTTCTTCCTTGGCCTTGCGGACGTCCTCCGGCGAGGATTTCGGCACGGCCATCCCGGCCTGGGCGGCCAACTGCTCGACCGCTTCGATGAAAGACAGGTTCTGATTGGCCATCAAAAATTCGATCGCGTCGCCATGCGCGCCGCATCCGAAACAATGATAAAACTGCTTGTCGTCATTCACATAAAAAGACGGTGTTTTTTCCTTATGAAAGGGGCAGCATCCCTTGAACTCCCGCCCCGCGCGGGTCAGGCGCACCCGCCGCCCGATCAGTTCGGACAAGACGATTCGGTTGCGGAGCTCTTCTTTAAAGCGCGGAGAAACGGACATAACCGATCCTTAGCAAAAATAGCATGATCGTTCCATTGTAAAAACCCGGCGGATCCCGTTCAGGGGCATGCCTCCTCCGCCGATCGGCCGGTCGCCTCCTCCAAAAAGGCCAGCGCCGCAGGCGAATCCCATACGGCGTCGCCCTCCATCGTATCGACGATTTGCCCCTCCGGATCGACCAAAAGCGTCACGGGCAAACCAAAAGCCTGCACGGACTGCCAGATGTCGTAATCCGTGACATAGTACGGCATGATCCCCTTGATCCCCCGCCGCGCCATCGACTCGGACAGCGCGGCCGCGTCGTCGGGATATTCCATCGACACGAAAAGCACGTCGAAATCCTCCCCGCCGCGCATCGTCTCAAGGGACACCAAAGACGGCAGCTCCTTCCGGCACGGCGCGCACCAGGTCGCCCACAGATTGATCAGCGTATAGCGCCCCTCCAGCAAGGGAAACAAGGTATGGGGCTGATCCGCCATGTCATAGACCGTGACATCGCCCAGAAAAGCACCGGAATCATGCTGGGAAAAAGACCGAAACCCTTCCGTAAAGGTCGCCGCCGCCTCGGAAAGCGCCGCGCCGCGAACAGCGCAATCTGCTGTTTCCTCTTCTGCCCGGGAGGAGGGCGCCGCCAGGAGAAACAGACACAAGAACAAGCCGGCCAAGAGGCTTGCATAGGCAGGCGGTTTGCCATAGGATTGATCTCTCATCCGGGGGGGACCTCCATTATGATCAGACAGATCGCTCTTTATAGCCTTCTCTGCCTTGCCGTGTCGATTCCTCTTTCAGGATGCGGGGTCAAACCGACCAGCCTCGACCCGCCCCCGGGAAGCGCCGGCGGAGAGGACTTCCCCCACACCTACCCCGCCCCGCCGGGGTATTAGGGTCCTGCCCGTCACCGATATTTTTCGATCGCGATTTTGACCATGTGTTTCAGTTCTTCGGCCGCGTCGCCGCCATCGGTCTTTAGCCCTTGCCTACTGACGACCGTCAGCGCGTCTATATGGGCCTGGATGATGACCCTCTGGGCCTGAAGGTTCAGCTCCGTTTGCTCGATGTAATCGCGCAGGGACTCCGCGAAATAAGAAGCGAGATCATAGCCGCATAGTGCCCCGATATCCTTGATCTCATGCGACAGAGTAAATATCTCGCGGGACAGAGCCTGCCTTTCCGGTGATTCCGGCATATCACGCATGACGCTCCACGCGGTCGTCAGCTTCTCCAGAAAATGCGCGATAGCCTCTGGACATTTTTTGCAGCGCTCCCGGATCAAAGCCTCCCCCTCAGTGACCGCTTTGGGGTCGATATAGCCCGGCTCCTTCTCCGCCCAAAGCGGCCGGACCCCAAGCTTTTTCTTCAGGCGGTTGGCCACCCGGAAGATACGGACGGAGATCCCGCCGAGGTTGTCACCAGTCGATTTTGACATTTTCCACCTTCACAAATTCCGTGCTCATCACGCGCCTGTCCGCGCCGCGGAACGGCAGCTCCCTGCGCCGCCGGTCCGGACCGAAATAATCGGGCGCCTGCACAAAGGGCCGGGGGTTGTCGATGACGGAACAAATCCGGGAGGCCAGCCCCTTGGCCGAGACCGGTTTGACCATCACTTCGTTCGCCCCCAGATCGCGAGCCTTTGAGGCGATGACGTCGGTCGTATAGCCGCTGACGACCACGACCGGCAGAAAACGTATCTCCTCTCGCTCGTGAGAGCGGATCCAGCGAATCAAAGCCTCCCCCGACCCGCGGGCCATCAGCCAGTCCATCAGAATAATATCGACGCTGTTGATATAGCTGCTCTTGGTCCGGGCCTGCGTGACCTTCAACAGGTCCTTCGCCTCGTCCCCGCCCTCGCAGACCATGATATCCCCGACGCTGAAGGCCTTGAGCATCGACGCGATCAGCGAATGCATATAGGCCGAGTCCTCTACGACCAGGATCGTAAAATTACTCAAATCGTAAGGCGGCGGTCGGTCATGCGGAGGAATCGCCATCGTCCGTTACGCCTTCTCCAAAATCGTCGCAACGCCCTGCCCGCCGCCGATGCACAT
>JAGRJZ010000048.1 GCA_020442505.1 Alphaproteobacteria bacterium
CCGCCGGCGACGGTCTTCTTCGGAGAGGTCGGCCTGGCGGGGGAGGTACGGGCCGTCGCCCAGCCGGACGTGCGTCTGAAAGAGGCATCAAAACTCGGTTTTCAGGACGCCGTGATCCCGAAACGCAAAACCCGGGAAGGAACGGCCTCCAAGCCAACGCCTCTGCGTGCCAGTGAAATTAAACACGTTCAGGATCTCGCGGACCTGTTCGGGCGGTGACGGCGGCGCCCCTAGGGCCTGGTCCTAATGCGAAAACAGGGAGCAATCGCCCAGACGCTCGCCGTAAATCGCCATTTCCAGCATATTCATGAATAGTTCCGCCCGACGCAGACAGCAGGCCGCTTCCAAAAGCGCCTGTTTTTCGCCCGGGTCCAGCGGACAGATCATCGACAGGACGGTAATCAAACGCTCGTCGGGCGTCTGTTTGACGGCGTTCCAATCACAATCCAGATGGTGCAGGTCGAAGTAACGCTCCAGCAAGGCGTGCAGACGCGCCCGGTCGAAATCCGGGGGTTTCGCCGGCTGTATATCGCCGGTGTAAAGCTCCCAGCAGGGCGTCACCCGCCGATAGCCAGACACGTTTTCCAGTTCCCGCAGGACCTGAAAACGGCAAACGCCCCGCAGCGTCATCACATAGCGCCCGTCGGCCTGTTCCGCGAAGGCCGTAATGCGCCCCGCGCAGCCGATTGTGAAAAGCGCCTCCCCGCTGGGGGGCGTACGAGCATCGCAGGAAAACGTACGGGGCTGAATCATGCCGATCATCCGGGACGGCGTGCGCAGAGCATCGTCGACCATGGCGATATAACGCGGTTCGAAAACGTTTAGGGGCAGTTCTCCCCCCGGCAAAAGCAGAACCCCTGTCAGGGGAAAGACGGGAATCTCCGGGGGCAGGCATTCCGGCGCGTATGGTAACGTTCGATAATCCATGAAGGCTTAATATAGCATCGCGGGATAGTCCGTGTAGCCCTTTGGGCCTTCGGAATAAAAACTGTCCGGTTCCGGTTTGTTGAGGGGGGCCTTCGCCTGGAACCGGTGAACGAGGTCGGGATTGGCGATATAAAGAACGCCGTAGGAGACGGCGTCGGCCTGACCGGTGGCCAGGGTGTCCGTGCCTTTGGCCGCGTCATAGCCGCCGTTTACGATCAGGGGACCGGAAAATCGTTCCCGGATCAGCGGCGTTATCCGCCGTCCTTCTGGATCGGCCAGCATATGACCGGGTAAAGGCTCCATCACATGCAAGTACGCGAGCCCGATCGGGTCCAGAGCCCCGGCGAGATACGAAAACAGGGAAGCGGGGTCCGAGTCGTTCATATCATTTTTCGGATTAGTCGGCGAGATTCGTACACCCGTTCGATCTGCGCCGATTTCTTCGGCCACGGCTTGCGTCGTTTCCAGCAAAAAGCGCGCCCGATTTTCGACGGACCCGCCGTAGGAATCGGTCCGTTTGTTCGCGCCGTCCCGCAGAAATTCGTCCAGAAGATAACCGTTCGACGCGTGAATTTCGACTCCGTCGAATCCGGCGTCTCGTGCCCGGCGAGCGGCCGCGACATAGTCCTGGACGATATCCGGGATCTCGTCTGTTTCCAACGCGCGGGGCGCCACAAAAGGCTTCTTTCCGGCCGGCGTGCGGACCTCCCCCGTAAGCCCGACGGCCGACGGCGCAACGGGCAGGCTGCCGTCCGCGTGAAAATCCGGGTGGGAGACGCGGCCCATATGCCATAGCTGGAGGACGATTTTTCCGCTTGCCGCGTGCACCGCGTCCGTAATCGTTTTCCAGGCCGCGCGTTGTGCGTCATTCCATATTCCGGGGGCGTGGTACCAGCCGTAGCCTTGCTCCGAGATCGCCGTCGCCTCCGCGATGATCAGGCCGGCCGATGCGCGTTGCTCGTAATAGTCCCGCATCAGCTCCGTCGGAACGGCCGCCGGGCTCGCGCGGCCGCGGGTCAAGGGTGCCATGACGACACGGTTGCGACAGGCGATCGCACCAAAATGCACAGGATCAAAAAGCGTAGCGGACATGTCTTTTCCTTCTTGGATGAGACAACAGACCATGCCAGATCAAAACGGGGTTGAAAAGGGGAAAGAGGGCTTGCGTTAAATCAACCAGCCCGGCGGCACGTCCAGCGCCTGCGCCAGGGCTTTTATAGCGGCGAGGGAGCCGTCCTTTGCGCCGCGCTCTATCTCGGTCAGGTAGGGGCGGGACAGGCCTGCGGCCAGAGCTAGCGTGGCTTGCGTCATGCCCCGATATTTACGCAGAACGCGCACCGGACTTTCCTGTCCGGCGGCTAGACGGTCGCGAATGTCGTCCGGCAGATCCTTTGTCGGAACGGATGTGAGCGCCGCGGGGGAGAGCATCGCCCGGTACTCGTGAAGCGGCACCAACATATAGGGTCGTCCCTGGATATGGAGAAGATCGTGAGAGGATTGTCGCATTGAAGGGCTCCCCTGGAGATGTCGCTCGTGAGGACACTGTAGCAAGCTTTCCGCTTAGCTGCAATCCGTTGGTTTCGGGTGTCTATGCAGGTATTCTTCAAGCGCCGCAACGGTTTTTGGATTGACATGCATTCCCCGTTTTGATCGGCGCCAGAGGATGTCTTCGGTCGTACAGGCAAATTCCCGGTCGATCAAATACCGAATTTCGGCCTCGTAGAGATCGTCGCCGAAAGTTCGGCCGAGACCGGTCATGTCAGCCGCGTGGTTCAGGGCAGCGTCCATCCGGGTACCGTAGGCATAGGCCGTCCGGACGATCAACGTCTCCGGCGCCCATGCGTAACGGTTTTTCTGTCTTGCGATAAAAGCGCCCATGTCGCAAGCGGGAATATCCCCGCCCGGAAGGGGCGTGCGTGCCGTCCAGGCGGGGCGTTTTGTGATCCGGTCGACCACGTCTTCGGCCAGATGGCGGTAGGTCGTGATTTTTCCTCCGAAAATGCTGTAAAGATTAAGGCTATCTTTTTGTATTTTATGAATTTTATAGTCACGCGTGACGGCGCGGGCACTGGCGGCTGCGTCTTCCAGCAGGGGGCGCACGCCGCTATAGGAAAATAGAATCCGGTCTGTATCGATTTTTTCCTTAAAGCTATGATTAACAGCCTGCAAAAGATAGGTTTTTTCCTGTTCGTCGATCGCCACTTTCGCCGGGTTTTGTTCAAAGGCGAAGGGCGTGTCGGTCGTCCCGATCAAGGTAAAATCCTGTTCGTAGGGAAGCGCAAAGACGATCCGCCGGTCGGGTTGCTGGAGGATATAGCAGTGGTTGCCTTCGTACAGCCGGGGAACGATGATATGGCTGCCCTTCACCAGGCGCATCTGCGGTGTTTTTTCGTCGGAGAGGCCTGTTTGGTCGAGCAAATGTCGGACCCACGGACCGGCAGCGTTGACAACGGTTTTTGCTGTCCTTTCAAAATGCTGCCCCGTTTTTTTGCTGAGCAGGGTAAGCGACCAGTTTTCAGGACCGCTGGCGATTGCGGTGCATTCCGTCCGGGTCAGGATCGTGGCGCCGCGTTCTTGCGCGTCCACGGCGTTCAAGACCGCCAATCGGGAATCGTCGACCCATCCGTCGCTGTAGGCGAAAGCCTGGGGGGATTCCGCCAGGGGCTCAAGATAGCGGGATTCGCGGCGCCCGATCCGGCGGGAGCCGTGAAAGGCCTTGCGGCGGGCCAGATGATCGTAGAGAAAGAGCCCCGTCCGGATCATCCAGGCCGGTCGGATTTCCTTCGCCCGCGGCAGAATAAACGTGCGCGTTTGGATCAAATGCGGGGCGTTGCGGAACAGAATTTCCCGCTCTTGCAATGCTTCCCGGACCAGGCGGAATTCGCCATATTCCAGATAGCGCAGACCGCCGTGAATCAATTTGGAGCTGGCCGAGGAGGTGGCGCTGGCCAAGTCGTTCTGTTCGATCAGCAAGACGGACAAACCCCGCCCGGCTGCATCGCGCGCGATGCCGGTTCCGTTTATGCCGCCGCCGATGACGCATAGATCGTAGCTGTGCCGTCCGTTCATTGCGCTTTTGATTTTGCCACGAGGGCGCCGCAGGGTCCAGAGCCTAAACCGTTTTGTCGAGGAGATGGGGCGGTTCGTTCGTGTTCAGGGAATCGATCAACAGATCCCTTATGACTTGATGCAGACCGGGGGGAAAGCGATTTTCGTCCAGGAACAACGCTTGGATTTCGCTTGCGATCTCTGTAAACCCCTTCGCGGTCGGGGAGGGCACCGCCGGGTGTGCCCGGACTGATGTGGAAAGGGAGGCCGGTTGGGTGGGCCGATCGGTTTCCTGCTGTCCGCGCGCAAAAAAATGATCGTTCGCGACGAATGAGGGGCGGGAAAAAGGCGGGTTGCTATATGAATATGTTTCCGCACGCATAATCATTTCATCCTGAAATGAACGGCTTTTTCATTACCAAAACCGTACGCTGTTCTGCGTGGAGAGTCATCTTGTTCATGATATATATCCACAGGAAAGAAAAAGCGCCAAAAACAAGCGAGTCATTTCTTGACAGAAATTGCGTTTTGTGATTAATTCCCGGCTTCGTGAAGCTGACGCAAGAAAATGGTTTGAAAAATGTTTGCAATTATTCGTACGGGCGGCAAGCAATACAAGGTCGCCAAGGATGACAAGATTCAGGTTGAGAAGCTGGACGGCGCGGAAGGCGCTTCGGTGGATCTGGATGTTCTTTATGGCGAAGGCGGGAAGAAAGCGGGCGTGAAGGCCAAAATTCTGGCTCATGTCCGCGGTCCAAAGATCACGGTTTTCAAGAAGAAACGCCGTCAGAATTACCGCCGGAAAAAGGGCCATCGTCAGGACCTGACGTTGATCCAGATTACGGATGTGAAAGCGGCCTGATCGTTATTCGTATGTTCGTTGTTCGTGTTTTCGAAAGAACGAGCGGTGAATAATCGAAAAAACGAAAGAACGAAAAAACGAGGATTGAAAAATGGCACATAAAAAAGCAGGGGGTAGTTCCCGGAACGGTCGTGATTCGGCAGGGCGTCGTCTGGGCGTAAAGATCTACGGAGGACAGGTCGCGGAGGCCGGGAATATCATCGTGCGCCAACGCGGTACGAAATTCCACCCCGGTCATAACGTTGGCTTGGGTAAGGATCACACGATTTACGCGCTCGTCAATGGAGCGGTCCGCTTTGCGATGGGGCGTGACGGCCGGACGACCGTAAACGTGGTATCGGCAGAGTAAAGAATCTCGGAGTTTTGGAATTTTGGAATCTCGGAAAAGATTGATTCCGGGGTTCTGACATTCCGGTCATCTGAAATTCCTCAAATGAAATTCCTTGATCAAGCAAAAATCTATCTCGAAAGCGGCCATGGCGGCTCGGGATGCGTGTCCTTCCGGCGGGAGAAATATATCGAATTCGGCGGGCCGGACGGCGGGAACGGCGGCAAGGGCGGCGATGTCATTTTCACGTGCGTCGATACGCTCAACACCCTGATTGATTTCCGGTATCAGCAGCATTTTCGCGCCCGTCCCGGCGATGGCGGCGCCGGCCGCAACAAGACTGGCGCGGGCGGGGCGGATTGTATCGTCAAAGTACCGATCGGTACGCAAATCCTGGACGAAGACAAGGAAACCGTTCTGGCCGATTTTACCACGGCCGGACAACGGATGGTTTTTCTGAAGGGCGGGGATGGCGGTTTCGGCAATACCCATTACAAAAGCTCCACCAATCAGGCGCCCCGGAAGTCGACTCCCGGCTGGCCGGGGGAAGAGCGCGCGGTTTGGCTGCGGCTCAAATTGATAGCGGATGCCGGGCTGGTGGGGCTTCCCAATGCAGGAAAATCGACGTTTCTGGCGGCTTGCACCCGGGCGCATCCGAAGATCGCGGACTATCCCTTTACGACGCTGCACCCGAATCTGGGGGTGGTGAGACTGGATGGCGGCGGGCGCGAGTTCGTGATCGCCGATATTCCCGGTCTGATCGAGGGCGCGCATGAAGGGCACGGGCTGGGCGACCGGTTTTTGGGCCATGTCGA
>JAGRJZ010000049.1 GCA_020442505.1 Alphaproteobacteria bacterium
GATAAAAACAAAACCACCGCCCTGATAAGCGCTGGCGGTCATTTCCTGGATTCCTTCGACAGTGGATAGCTTATGTTCAAGCGGACGGAGAAGAAGGCGTTCGGAATCCGCGGGAGAGATGCCTTCCAAACTCATTGAAACATAAATATACGGAATATTGACATCCGGTTGAGATTCTTTGGGAATCGCGACATAAGCGTACGTGCCCGCGATCAAGATGAGGACAAGCACCGACAGAATCGTCCGGGAGCGGTTAATCGCGCTGTCGATCAGGGATACCATTTCAGAGAAGTCCTTCCCCTTCCGCCGGGACGGGCTTGACTTTTTGACCGTCGACGACAAAATCTTGCCCGACGGTAATCAGTCGGGCTTCGTCCGGCAATCCCTTCACCCACATAAAGGTCGCCGTGTCGGCGATGATGGAGACGGGCACAAAATACGCCAAATCATCTTGATCAACGATTTTAACCCCGACCACGCCCTCATCGTTCAAGGATAAAATAGACGGAGATATTTTATGGGCTTTGCCTTCGGGGCGGGGGATTTTTATTTCCGCCGTCAGACCGTCCGCGCGTTCATTTTCAGGGTTGGGAAGTGTGATCTCGATAGGAAAAGTTCGGGCCTCAAGATTGGCTGCCGGCGCGATATAAGTCAGAGTTCCTTCGACGGTCTCTCCCCCGATCAGCGTGGCGACAACCGGTATACCGGTTTTTATCCGGGACCGTTGTTGTTCACTGACGAAGCCGGTCAGCTTCAGCGGATTTAAATCGACGATCGTGTAGACCAGCGCGCCGGGCGTGACGTAGTCTCCGACCTCGATATGCTGTTCATTCAAAATGCCTGCGAAGGGGGCCTTGATCGTCAGATTGTCCCGGGTGACCTCCGCTTCCTTCAGCGCGGCGCGGGCCGATTCAAGCTCCGCGCGAGCTTGGGCGACGCGTACTTTCGCGTTCAGCCCCTTTGATTCCAGAGTCTGCGCGGCCTTGTATTCAATCTCTTTCTGGCGAACGCGCTCTGCCGCTTCGCTGGCGCGCGCCATACGATCCCGTTCTTCGATCGTCGCGATGGGCTGGGATTCTTGTACCGGGGTTCCTTTTTCAGAAAGGATCGCCGTGATTTTCCCCTCCGTCTCGGCTCGTATTTCTACGGTCCGGTTGGCCTGCGTTCGCCCCGTCAGAATAACGGTGCTTTCCGCGTCTTGTGCGACGCTGTTACGTATTCTGACCTGAGGGACAGGAGCTTCGGCCGTCGGCGCTTCGCTTTCTTCTACGGTATCCGCGGAAGGGAGGAGAATTCCCGACAAGATCCAAAGAAACGCGACAAGCGTCACGATCAAGGCAATTTTATAAGAAGATTTCATGTTTTTGAGAG
Source organism: Alphaproteobacteria bacterium (assembly GCA_020442505.1). Taxonomy (GTDB): domain Bacteria; phylum Pseudomonadota; class Alphaproteobacteria; order Micavibrionales; family Micavibrionaceae; genus JACKJA01. Next base: position 1,372 of record JAGRJZ010000049.1, read on the forward strand.
CAGGTTTTGTGATCATGGGACGTCTTTATCTGGTCGAAAGCATACCATGTTTAAAGTTAATTTTGTTTAAAAGATTTAAAAACAAAAGGCAGAGGTGCTCCCATAAATTCGGACAGTGCGTATCATCGCCGACACTGTTCCAGATATTATTGTCCGTTTTTCTTTTTGCCAGCTTCACTGCCAAGTTTTGTGACAGTTTCATCTCCCGGTTTGGCCGTCCCCGTTGGCTGTAACCCCTGATCCTTTTGGAAAGATTTGAGAGCATAAAAAAGCGACCTCCTCCGGTAAAAGCCGGAAGAGGCCATTTGGTTAAATCTCGGACATAAAAAAAACACCAGACGGGGGCATGGCGTTCGTGTGGATTATATTCCTATAAAATCAGACAAAAGTCAAGGCCCAGCTTTTACCCTTGCCGGGCCGGGATCTGGTTGTTATTAAAAGTGGAAATGATGAGCCGCCGCATTTCCGGATCGGTTCGCAAGTCGTTCACTAATGCCGACCATGTTTCGTCCAATCATGGTATTGTTTTACAGCCACGGGGGAGCATCCGAACATGACCACGCATAAAATCCTTCTTCTACCCGGCGACGGGATCGGTCCCGAGATTATCGCCGAGGCCCGCAAGCTCCTCGCCTGTTTTGCGGAACATGCGGGGCTTCGCTTTGATTTATGGGAAGATCACATCGGCGGCTGCGCCTATGAAGCGTACGGGGTCCCGCTGACCCGGGACACGCTGGAGACCGCGCGCGCTGCCGATGCAATTTTGATGGGCGCCGTCGGCGGGCCCCAATGGGCAGATGTACCCTATGACAAGCGGCCCGAGGCCGGTCTGCTAACCCTGCGCAAAGAGTTGGATCTGTTCGCGAATTTGCGACCTGCGATCGTGTTCGACGCGCTGGTGGACGCATCGACTTTGAAGCCGGAGATCGTGAAGGGGCTGGATATTCTGATCGTCCGGGAGCTGACCGGCGGGGTGTATTTCGGAGAGCCGCGAGGGATCGAAACCTTGCCCGACGGACAGCGGCGCGGTTTCAACACCCAGGTCTATACGACAAACGAAATTCGCCGCGTAGCGGACGTCGCCTTTACGCTGGCTCGCAAACGGAACGGGCGCGTTTGTTCCATGGAAAAGGCGAATGTCATGGAAAGCGGAAAGCTCTGGCGGGAGGAAGTAACGAAACGCCACGCCGAAAGCTACGCCGATATCGACCTCTCGCACATGTACGCCGATAACGGCGCGATGCAGCTTTGCCGCAATCCCGGGCAGTTCGACGTGATTGTCACGGATAATCTGTTCGGGGATATTTTATCGGACGAGGCCGCGATGCTGACAGGCTCATTGGGCATGTTGCCGAGCGCCTCGCTTGGTGCCCCCGGGAGTCCGGGCCTGTACGAGCCTATCCACGGCTCCGCCCCCGATATCGCGGGGAAAGGAATCGCCAATCCGCTGGCGACGATTTTAAGCCTCGCGATGCTTTTACGCTACTCGCTGGATCGTGGCGATCTCGCCGATCGGATAGAACAAGCCGTCCAAACCGTTTTGTCAGAAGGCCTTCGTACCCCCGACATTATGGCGGAAGGGTGTACCGCAACCGACACGGCGGGCATGGGCGCCGCGATTTTGCGGGCCCTGTATAGTTGACATGGTAAGAAAAATTACCGATCCCATCCGCTGGCCAGCGCGGTGACAAGATTCCCGAGGCGCCGGGCCGCGTCCGGTTTCCCGCAGCTGCGCGCTGCCTCGGCCGCGTGGAACAGCTTTTGCGGATCGGCGATTAAAGCTCCGATTTGATCGGAAAGCGTTTCCTCCGTAAAATCTTCCTGTGCGATGATCCACGCGCCACCTTCCCGGGCGAGACTTTCGGCGTTGATTGTTTGTTGTCGGTCTACATGGTGTGGATAGGGAACGAAAATCGCCGGACGCCCGACGACGGCGATTTCGGAAACTGTGGATGCTCCGCTGCGTCCAATGAATAAATGTGCGGCCGACAGGCGTTCATGTACATCGTTGAAGAACGTCTCGCATGTTGCCGCAATCCCGGCCGCTTCATAGGCCGTTCGGACCTGTTCGAGATCTTCGGCGCGGCATTGCTGCGTCACGTCAAGCCGCGTCTTTACCGATTCCGACAAGCGCGCCAGCGCGCCGGGCACCACAGCGGCGAAAATATGCGCTCCGAGCGAACCGCCCGTGACGAAAAGGCGGATCGGCCCGTCGTCGTCCAGCGGCGGATAAGGTTTGTTGTAAAGCGCGGAGATCTCAGGCCGGACAGGGTTACCGGTCACAACGGCGCGTACCGCGTCGTCATCCGCGAGTCCCTTCGTATCCGGCCAGGACAGCGCGATCCGGTCCGTCCGCGGCGCGAGCATGGCGTTGGCCTTGCCAAGGACAGCGTCCGACTGGTGGATAACGGTCGGAATTCGGATGCTTTGGGCCGCGCGGAGGGCGGGGAAGGAGGGATAACCGCCAAAGCCTACGACGACCGACGGTTTTAACCTGGCGATCAAAATCCGGGCTTGAACCAGCCCCGCGGCCAGCCCGGCCAGGCCCTTTATTTTGGCTATAATCCCGCGACCCAGCGTTCCGGCATGGATCGTATGCACCGTGATTCCGTCGGGAACAGGAAGGCCGTATCGTCCGCCGCGGCGATCCATGACGAGATGAACCGTATACCCCCGGTCGCGTAAATCATGCGCAAGCGCGAAAGCCGGGGTCAGATGCCCGCCGGTCCCCCCGGCGGATAAAATAATACGTTTTGCAACAGCGTGTATCATGAAGGCATGCTACAACAATTTCCAATAAAAAGGCAGGGAATAATCGTTCCAATCGTTTAGTTTGTTTCCACTCCGGTCGCAGGTTTTTCCTGAAAAACCCCTATATTCCGCCCTCTATAGGACATGGTCATGATTGGATCGAATCCGGCAATGTCAGACTGGTGGGTATAACGGACAACCGCCAACCCGCCCGGATGGGCTGCGAACCAAGCGGCAAGGGTTCCGTGCTCTTCCGGCGCGAAAGATTTTTGGAGCCGACCTAAAAAGGTGATTTCGCCCTGATATTTCCGCACGAAGGCCCAGTCTTTGTCCTCATGCGCCTGGACGTAAGAGGCGATCGGGCGCAGATCGTATTTTTTGAAGATTGTTTGGGACGAAATAACCTGAAACAAAATAAGCGCCGCGACCATTCCGCTTGCCACGATTCGTAGACGGGCAACAGGGGTCGTGATCCTGGCAGCGAAAAAGAGAAGGATCCCCGGTAAAAGCGGGAGCATATAATGCGGCTGTTTGCCGGAAATCAGAGAAAAAGCGATAAAGACGGGAATCACCCAACAGGCGATGAAACGGACTCCCGCTTGTGTTTGAAAGGCGTCCCGAAGCGAGGGAAGGCCACGCCAGAAAGAGGGGAGCGCCATCCAGGGCAAGAACAAAACCGGCAGAAACGGCAGATAAAAATAAATCGGCCGCGCATGAGAACTTCCCATGTTTCCGGAGATTCGTCCCGCGGTTTGTTCCCAGATCAGCCAAAACGCAAAATCGGGATCGCTGGCCTTCAAGACCGGAATCAGCCACAGCAGGACCGGAACGGTCGATAAAAAAAACGCGAGCGCACACCCACCGTACCACGAGAGCCAGCCTTTCTTCGTCGTCTTTCCCGGAAGCGCGGGCAACCAGACAGGCGCCAGAAAAACCGGAAAAATGACGTAAAGCCACATGACGGGTCCCTTCGTCAGAACCCCGATTCCCATCGCGAGCGCCATCCATAAAAGGAAGGCCGGATGACGCGTCCGGGCATAAGACAGGAGCGCCAGCAAGCTGCTTAGAATAAACACGCTCAGGGTGATATCGAACATGACCAGCGTGCCATAGAGCAAGAACGGAAGGCTTCCGACAGTTAGATACGGGATAAGGGAAGCCGTTTTTGCGTCGAATAGCGTTCTCGCCAGACGGTGTGTTAAGTAAACAAAGGCCAGGGAGGCCAGGAAAATCGGGATCAGCGCGGACCCGCGGCTGACTCCGAAGACGGACCAGGCGGCGTTGATCGCCCAGAACAGAAAAGGCGGTTTGTGATGATAGAGCTCAAAATTCAGGGTCAACGGCGCCAGCCAGTCCCCCCGAAGCCACATCTCCCATGCGACGCTCATGTAGCGGGTTTCGTCAATCGGCAAAAGAGGGCGAAAGACGATCGCCGTCAAAAACAAAGCACACAAAGCAACAGGCACGAACAGCCCCGGCAAAAAACGGGATATCATAACAGCCTCGAGATTAATTTATTTAGCGCCCGTCTCGGGGGCTTGTTTCCGATGGATAAAGTAGAGGTTCCGGCTATAGATCAAAAGCCCCATGCCTTGCCCCAGCATAAAGACGGGATCCTGACGCCACAGCGCGTAGGCGAACAGAACGCACCCGCCCGCAAGGCTGAAATACCAGAAGGCTCGGGGAATGACGCTTTGTCCTTGGCGTTCCGAGGCGATCCATTGAACAAAAAAACGCATAAAGAAAAGCCCCTGGCCAAAAAAACCGATGATGAGCCAAAGCGTGTCGGGGGTAAAAGCAGGTAGAGACATATTTTCAACTTAACCTAGTTCTTCGTAAATATCGTCGGAGTTTATCCGCCGGGCGCGTTTTTGCAACCACAACACGCCTCTGATGTCGCTTATTCCCACCAGCGCGCGGTCCAACGTCCCGTATTTTGACTGTCCGTGCAGTCGCGGACGGTGGGAGACCGGGACGTGAACCAGAGGGACGCCCTCGCGGAGCATCAAAGCCGGCAAAAAACGGTGCATGTGGTCGAAATAGGGGAGAGCAAGATAATCCTTGCGCGCGAACATTTTCAGGGAACAGCCCGTGTCTTTCGTCTGGTCGTTCAGCAAGGCGCCCCGAATCCCGTTCGCGATTCGAGAAGACAAACGACGGACCCAGTTGTCATGACGTTTTGCCCTTTCCCCCAGCACCATAACCCGCGGGCTGCGTTTCGTTTCGGATTCATAGACCGCGTAAAGCTGTTGAATGTCGGCCGGATCGTTTTGCCCGTCCCCGTCCATCGTGACGACGATGTCGTTCCCGGCGGCCTTTATGCCGGTCCACAAAGCTGCGGATTGGCCGGCTTGCTTGTTGTGCTTGAGGATCCGCAAGGCCGGGTATTCGGAACGAAGTTCCTTCAGAAGGGGAACGGATCGATCGGTGCTGTTGTCGTCGACACAAATGATCTCGCTGATCGGCAGATCCCGACTTGCTTGCGCAATCTCCATCAAAAGGGAGGGAAGGTTTTCTTCCTCGTTATAAACAGGTACGATAACGGTAATCACGGCAGATAATCCCCCCCGGTCTGGTTTGGAAACGTCAATATGAAAGAGAAAGCTGAAGCTTACCTGAAGCAAATTTGTTCTCCTCTTCTTGCTTTATTTGTTTCGAAAGCTGGAGTAAAAGGAAAATATGACATGCCGCCGGTTTTTCCTTTTTGCCCTTCTGATTTTTTTTGTTTCTCCGAGCGCGGGCGTTGCGCAGGAGCCGCTCGACGGCGGGGTGCCCTCTTTTCGGTCCACGAGTTTGCCTTTGCCGCGTTTCGTGTCGTTGCGTTCGGACAAGGTCTACGCCCGGACGGGACCAGGGCTGCGCTATCCCATCCGTTGGGTTTATAAACGGGAAAACCTGCCGGTCGAGATCGTGCAGGAATTCGATACCTGGCGGAAGATAAAAGATTCGGACGGAGACGAAGGATGGGTTCACACTTCTATGATCTCCGGCGAGCGCACGGTCTTTATCGAGGGAGAGACGCTCTTGCCGCTGCGGGAGGGAAAAGGTGAAAATTTTCGTATGACCGCACGTCTGGAGCCTGGTGTTACGGCCTTTCTCGATCGCTGCGAGGGGGAATGGTGCCGCCTGCATACGGACGGCTATCGTGGTTGGGCGGAAAGAAAGTTCCTTTGGGGCATTTACGCGAACGAAAAATTCGATTAACCTTGCTTTGTGGATAAGGTTTGATTTGTCCATAGGGCGGCTTCCAGCCGCTTTTCCCTCCTTTTGCGTTCTCACATATCCTGTTTCCTTCCGCAGCCTTTTTGAAAACAACCGGGCATGTCTGTCTCTTTCGATAAAGCCGAATTTTCGGCTCATATGTATAAGTGTCTCATGACTCAGGCCGTTCGGGCGGAGGAGGAGATCGATGGCATGCGTCTGTTGCAACGCCTGTCCGGGGTTTTGGTCGAGACGCTTTTGCTGTTCGACGAGCCGGAGGAGGGGTTGGAGACCACCATCGCCTTTCTGGAGGATCTTCTGGAGACACCTCCGGAATCAGGGGCTCTGTCCGAGCAGGCTCTCCCGCCGCCATGGGTTCTGGATTATGAGACAGAGCAGGGGCGGGGTCTCGCGCGCCAGCTTTTCGAGGAATGGCTGGATTGTGCCTATGAGTTTCATCAGATCGTCGTCGCTCTGACACACCAGATTATCCTCCAGATGGAACAGGATGGCCAGCCCCGCGCCGAGACCTTTCGTTTGTTCGTCGAATGCACGGTGCGAGCGCTGGGTTACGAAATCGCGGCGCAGGAGCTCTGCGATATCGTCATCGAGAAAAAAATCGCCGGCGAGGGGTGGAGCCTGCCCGAGAGCGTCTCGGCGCTCAGCGCGGTGGCGGGACGGTGCGTGGCGTTGTCCCAAAACGCTTGCACGCTGTTTGCGATTCCCTCCTTGCCGGACAAGCTGGACCAGATTGCCTATGTCATGACGCAGGAAGCCACGCGTCTGGGGATTCCGGCCGGTTCGGACTGGCGTTTCGGCCTGGCGGCGAACGACACTCCGGCCGACGCGCCCTATGACCTGATATTCGGCCTGACGCCCCATTGCCGGGCGTTCTTCAAGGCGATCCGGATGGGAAATCTGATGGATCAGGCCGTTGCCTGCGCAAAGGCCGCGGGGCGTATGCTGGCCATCGCCGCCGGCGGGGAAGAGCCCGATCTGGAGCCGGTGATCGCAAAGCCCCTCGCGATGATGGCGATGACCGAGACCTATCGCACGGTCTGCGGCCGCGAAATGGCTGTGATGTAACGCCGCCAGACAAAAATTGACATATCGTTAAAATTGTATTATAGTCTGCCCTCATCGTTACATCAATGATCGAGAGAGGGAGGCAAGCATGAGTCACGATCCGCTTACGGCAGAACAATGCGGGGCGCAGATGGAACAGGTCACGGACCCTTCGCACAGCCCGCTTCAAAAGGCCGAACGGCTGGAACATCTGATGCGAGGAATGCTGGCGGCGGACCCCTGTAACGAGATGGCGCAGCTTGCTCTGGCGGGACTGATGATCGTACAGGGAAAAACCCCGGAATCCTCTATTTACCGCCATAAAGATCAGATGTTTGCACTAGATCGTGCCCCGATCTACAAGTTTCTTGAGACGGAAGCCGCGCAGGAAGTCAGAACGGTTTATCCTCTTGCCGCCTGATCTAGCACTTCATCTCAGGCGAAAATCGGTCTATAACGGGCCTCATGTATATAGACTCTCATTGTCACCTAAATCTTGACCGGATGGCGGAGATCGGCGGAGTGTCCGCCGTCCTTGAGCGCGCGCGACAGGCCGGAATCGGCGGCATGATCACGATTTGCTGCCGGGTCTCGAACGAATTTCCGGAAATTCTTAACATCGCGCGGGTCCATGACACTCTCTGGTGCTCGATCGGCACGCACCCGCACGATGCCGGCGATCCGGCCGAAAAAGCCGTTTCCTTGCAAACCCTCATAGACCTGGCGCGCTCGGACCCGAAGATCGTCGGGATCGGAGAAACCGGGCTGGATTATTACTATGACCACAGCCCGCGTGAAGACCAGCAGGACAGCTTTCGCAAGCATATCCGGGCCTGCCTCGCGACCGGTCTGCCGCTGATCGTTCATGCGCGCGACGCGGACACGGATCTTGTGCGAATCCTGCGGGAGGAGGGGGCCGGAACGGATCTGAAGGGCGTGATGCACTGCTTTTCCTCCTCGCGCGCGCTGGGCGAGGCCGCGCTGGCTCTTGGGTTTTACATTTCCTTTTCCGGGATTGTGACGTTTAAAAAATCCGAGGATCTACGGAATTTTGCCCGGGACGTGCCGCTGGACCGGATTTTACTGGAAACGGACGCGCCGTTCTTGGCGCCGGAGCCGCACCGGGGCCGAATAAACGAGCCGGCCTTGATGATTCACACGGCGCGTTGTATGGCAGATATTAAATCTATTTCTGAGGAAGAAATGGCAACCCTTTCGACTAAAAACTTTTTCACGCTTTTTAATCGGGCCAAAATCTATAAAAACAACGATAATGACGCGCTATAAACTGACCATTTTGGGATGCGGGAACTCCCCCGGAACGCCGACGATTTGCAACAACTGGGGCGTTTGCGACCCGGCGGAGCCCCGGAACCGACGCCTGCGGGCTTCTCTGGCGGTGCAAGCGGAGGACACGACCCTGATCGTCGACACCGGGCCGGACTTTCGGTATCAGATCAACCGGACGGACATCGCGCGGATTGACGCGATTTTGTACACCCACGCCCATAGCGACCATGTTAACGGAATTGACGAGCTACGCATTTTGCGCCTGCAGGAAAAGCGGCTTTTCCCGATCTATGGCAACGAGGAAACGCTTGCTACGCTGCGGACGCGTTTTGCGTATCTGTTCGACGAGTTGGAAAAGGGCGTTTATCCGAAGGTCTTGGACCCGCACGTTATTCCTTGCGAGGCTTATGGCGCGCCCATGGCGATCGGCGCCATCCGCTTTACACCCTACGATCAGGACCACGGAACGTGTCGTTCCCTCGGCTATCGGTTCGGGGACGCAGCCTATACGACGGATATGCTGGACCTGCCGCCGGAATCCATCGAAACCTTGCGCGGGATCAAGACCTGGATCGTGGACGGTTGCGCGTATCACACGCAGGAAAACCGGGTTCACGCGACGCTCGAGAAAATCTATGCCTTCAACGAGACAATCGGGGCGACGCGGGTGATTATCACCCATCTCAGCGGCCAGATGGACTACCGGGCCCTGTGCGCTGAACTGCCACGGGGGTATGAGCCGGCCTATGACGGTCTGGTGCTTGAGGCCTTTGATTCATAGTTGATTTCTTCCTTGACAAACGGAAAAACATTATGTTAATTTTTTTCTCTCGGTAATCAGAGGAGGGGACAAGCAACGAGCATGCAGACAAAAAAAGGACCTATCGACGAAAACATCTCCTGCACGGTCGACGGAAAACCCGTCGACATTCCCGTTACCCATACGTTAAACGCGTTTGAGGCCGACGCCCCGGTCGTGGTTTATTTTTCGGGTCTTTATGGCTCCCGGAAAGGCGCGCATGCCCAAAATATCTTAGAATCGTCAACGCGTTTTGGCGCCGCTTTCGTGTCCTTCGACAATCTGGGGCATGGCGAGTCCACATACCCCCTGGAGAACGCCGATCTTGAAAAATGGTCCGATGTCGCGCGGCAAATCATTCTGTGGGCGACAAAAGACAATCCACAGCGTCGGCTGATCATCGTCGGGAATTCCGGCGGCGCGCATATGGCGTTCAACGGTGCCGTAGAG
>JAGRJZ010000050.1 GCA_020442505.1 Alphaproteobacteria bacterium
GCCCCTCCCCGGGCGGCGGCGGATAATCCCAGACAATGGTGTTAAACGACCCGTGCGGCGCGGCGATGGGAGACCACCTGGCATAGATTCGGCCTGTTTCGCTACAGATCCAGGCTTTGCCGGGCGGTGCCTCGGCTGCTTTTTCCGTCCAGTCCAGGGATTCCTCTTCCCGGCCTTGTGTGCGGGCCAGCTTTGCCTGCAAACGAGCAATGCGGGGCGACAGACGTCCCTCGCGTGCGGTCGCGGTGTCCAGATGGGCGGCGGCTTCGCCGTAAAGCCCGTCGTCCAGCGCCATGGTGGCGGCTAGAATTTCCCCTTCCGGAGTTTCGGGATTACGGGCAATCAGACGCGCGGCCCAGCGCATATCGGCGACAAGATTGCCTTTTTTCTTCTTCCCACGGGGCGGAGCGGCCTCCCGCCACAAAAGCGCCAGATCCTCATGCGGGCTTTGCGTCCAGGTTTTTTCTATGACGGCAATGGCTTGCCGTCGTTTCCCGGCATCCAGATAAAAACGCGCCAGCCGCGTCGCCGACGGCACAAAAAATGGGGCCAGCGCATAGGCTTTCTTCAGCCAATGGCCAATCCAGCGTGCCTCCGTGGCTTTTTCAGCCCGATACAGGCATAGCGCGGCACGATCGGAGCGAGCCTTTTCAGCACTGATCGCCTTAAAACGCATCGCCCGTTTGAGCGTTCTTTCGGCGGCGTTCCAGTCCTCCATCCGGATCGCGAGCGTATAAAGCAGGCGCAAGACCCATGGATGACGCGGGTGAAGCGAGGCGGCCCGGCGGGCCAGATCCAGCGCCCGTTTGTCGTCCTTCTCGGCCAGCGCGTCCTGTAACAAACCGCGCAGTCCCAAAAACGCCGTATCCGGGTTTTCCAGCAGGCGCGTAAACAACAAAGTCGCCTTTTCCCGTTCCCCCTGAAGGCGGGCCGTTTGGGCCTGAAGGAAAACCGTCAGGCCCGGATCGCCGGGCAGGAGCCGCTGAGCGCGGTTCGCGAGGCGCGCCGCGCTCTTTAGATCGCCCGCCGCCAAAGCTCCGAAACCTCGGGTTAAAAACCGTTCTCCCCTGACCCGGGCCGTTTCCCGGCGCCGGCGGCGCCATGTTCCAGGCAGATCGAACAAGCGGAACAACAACGAGATAAACGCCGCGACGATCAAAAACCCCGCCAGCGCGATTCCGACATGCGCCCGCACGTCATAGCCCAGCCAGGCGATCTGGACAAAACCGGGCCGATTCGCGATCCAAACGGCCGCCGCGACCAGCAGAGCGACTTTTACGGCAAAAAACAAAGCGCGCAGCATCAAACCATCCCCCGGGCCATAGGCGTTCAGACAACAAAAAGACAACAAGGCCCGCCTCTTTCAATCTAACGTGAAAAACCCCGATCGGAAAGACCGTTCCAGTTTTCACAGATGACAGAAAATGTGAGGAGGCAAGAGCTCTGGGAAAAATTTGACATAGCGCATTCTGTCTGTTAATCCTTATTCTCGAATAAATATTGGAAAACCAGCATGTCTAGTTCTCCAAACGAATTGTTGAAGAAAGCCCTGCGTTCCGCACACAAGCATGCAGCGAGCCCGGAAGAACGCAGAACGGAACGTGCTAGAAGATTGTGCTTTCTTACCGACTACCTCTTTCAAAATAATCCACAACTGGCGCTCCGCTGTGCCCAACAGGCTAAAGAATTAGATCCGGCCGGGGCCTTGCCTGAACTGGCTCTTGGTTTGTGCCATTATCACGCTGATGATGATAGGAGTGATCGACAGGCTCTCCGTCATTTACAGGCGGTTTTGGACACCCGTCCTGTACAGAATATTGATTCTCTTGGAAGAGCCTCTGTCCTGATGGCCAAAATTCATTAGACGACAAGGAAGAAAGGACCGTGTTCTCGAGGTTGTTTTGGAGGCCATTCTTCGTGATCCGAATTTTGCTGCTCTCTGGCCAGATCTTGAAGGGGCGTATTGTTCCACGGGCAACCCTAAGAAAAAGATTGAAGAAAAACTGGCTCTGGCTATCCAACAGCACCCCAATGATTTTCGTCACCTCGTTGTCAGAGGATTTTATCTCTTTTCAAGTGGTGATTTCGCTGACGCCGCTGAGGATCTTGAAAGAGCCCTGGGGTCCCTTCCAAAAGATCATCCAGGCAAAGGTGCGTTGAAAAACTTTCAAAACGCGGCTAGTGCCCTTAGAAGCAAGAATCCAAAGGAAGCTCTTTCGCTTATCAACGCTGGAAGAAGAGAAGCCCTTGGTCGCCTTTTGCAGATGTGTGAAGGAGTATGTGAGGGCAAACCAAAGAGCCTGGGACAGCGTATCCTTCTGAATATACAGAAAGAACCGGTTCTTCGGCATTCATTATAATCCTTCGCATTAAGAATCGGGCATGTTACAATGAGGGGTAACCTATCAGACCTCGCACAGGGTAGCCCTGCGTGCGCGGCGTGTCGTGGGCAAAGCCGCTTTCGTCGATGTAGACAATTGACCGGCCTTGGTGTTCATACATCTTTATAATCGTCTGGAAGACACCCATGTAGGCTCTCTCAGCTCTTGGGTCAACCCAACTTAACGGAGCCGGACAGATAGGCTATATTGTATAGTCGTCTGTTTTTTAACGGGAACGGCTATAACAGCCATAAGCAAACGGAACGTCGTGCTTTCCTGACGGCATCAAAAAGAGCACGCGATCAAAAAGACTCGGCCTTCAGAGTCATGAGCGGCGGGGTGCCGGCCGTAAGCATTTTAAACCGCCCGTCGGCTTCAGGCAACATCCGGGTCATGAAAAAACGAGCGGTCTCCAGCTTCGCTTCGTAGAATTCACGGGTATGCGCGCCGTCGCCGGCCGCCAGCTTGTCCAGCGCCACCCGGGCCATCCGGGCCCACATCCACCCCATTGCCACCAGCGCGAACTGACGCAGGTAGTCAACGGAGGCCGCACCGGCCTCGTTCGGATCTTTCAAGCTTTTTTGCGCCACGGTCGCCGTTGCCTGCTGCAGCTTCGCAAAGGCCTTGGCCAGAGGAAAGACAAAGGACGCCATGTCCGGATCGGCTTGTTGCGCATCGATAAAACCGTGCACCGGGTGGAAAAACCGACGGAGCAGGCGGCCCATCCCCTCGGGCATTTTTCGGCCGATCAGATCAAGCGCCTGAACGCCGTTCGTGCCCTCATAGATCATCGCGATCCGGGCGTCCCGGACATATTGTTCGACCCCGTATTCGTGGATATAGCCGTGCCCACCGTGAATCTGTACGGCCAGGTTGGCAACCTCGAACCCCATATCGGTCTGATAGGCTTTGACGATCGGTGTGAGAAGCGCGACGAAATCGTCGGCTTCCTGCCGCGCGGCTTCGTCTTCGTGTTTATGGGCGACGTCCAGCGTCATTCCCACCAGATAGGACAGCGCCCGGGCGCCTTCGCAGAAAGCCTTTCCGGTCAGCAACATCCGCCGAATATCCGGATGCACGATAATTGGGTCCGCCGGTTTGTCCGGCGCCTTGGGGCCGTCCAGCGCCCGCATTTGCAGCCGCTCCTTCGCGTAAGAGAGCCCGTTTTGCTGGGCGACCTCCGCGATCCCCAGACCTTGCATCGCCACGCCCAAGCGCGCAGCATTCATCATCGTAAACATCGCCCGCAGGCCTTTATGCGGGGCGCCGACCAGCCAGGCTTTCGACTCTTCGAAATTCATCACGCAGGTGCTGGAGGCCTTGATTCCCATTTTATGCTCGATCGACCCGCACGTCACATGGTTCGGGGCCATCGAGTCAGGCAGGTATTTCGGTACGACGAACAGAGAGATGCCGTGTACCCCCTCCGGCGCGTCGGGCAAGCGCGCCAGGACGAGGTGGATAATATTCTCCGTCAAATCGTGTTCCCCCGCGGAAATGAAGATTTTCGTGCCGCTCACAAGACAGGTGCCGTCCGCGTCTCCGGTCGGCACGGCTCTGGTTTTGATCAGGCCCAGATCCGTCCCGCAATGGGGCTCCGTCAAACACATCGTGCCCGACCATTCCCCCGTGACCAGTTTGGGCAGATAGGTTTGTTTTTGTTCGTCGGTTCCGAACTTATGCAGCGCCTCATACGCGCCTTGTGAAAGCCCGGGATACATGCCAAAGGAAAAATTCGCGCTACAGATCATTTCCTGTATGACCGTGTTGACAAGCACCGGTAGCCCCATTCCGCCATAGGCTGGATCGGCTGCGACGCCGGTCCACCCGCCTTGCGTGAACGTGTCGTAGGCTTCCTTGAAGCCCTTCGGTGTCGTGACGGCGCCATCCTTGAAGCCGCAACCTTCCGCGTCCCCGCTCTGGTTCAAAGGAAACAGAACATCCCGGCAGAGCTTTCCGGCCTCTTCGAGAATCTGATCGACCAGATCGGGAGTCGCATCGCCGTAACCTGGCAAGTTCGTCAGAGTCTCCGTGTGCAATACCTCGTTCAAAACGAAACGGATATCCTCAAGCGGCGGATGGTAAGATGGCATGATTTTATTCTCTCATCTGAAAAAACGGGAGGGATCAAAACGACCTGATCCATTATAGAGCCATTCGAGATTTTCGCAATCACGGTGTAGCGGGTCGTATCCTGCCGTTTTGCTCAGAGATATTTTTTTCGGAAAAAGGGTTTGACAGCCAGATTAGGACTCCGTAATATGAACGAATACTAATGTATGGTAACATACATTTTTCTGTCTCTCCTTTGCGCGGACCTTCTCCCTTCCAGGTCCGCGCATTTTTTATGCCTCCACGTTGTCGATCAAACGCGTACGCCCCAGAAAGGCCGCGACCAGAATGCGCAGCGGGCGGTCGTCTTTTTCGGTAACGGATATCAGGGTTTGCGCGTCCCGGATCTCCAGATAGTCGATGTTCCCGAAGCCGGCCTGCTTGATCTGCGTTACCCCCCACGTCCGGATAGCTTCCAACGACTTCCCGGCCGCGATTTTCTCCGCCATGGCAAATAAGGTCTTGTTCAGCGTCCCGGCGATAACCAGTTCCGCCGGACTGAGATAGGCGTTGCGGGAGGATAGCGCGAGCCCGCTTTCCGGATCGCGCACGATCGGAACGCCGACGATCTCGACCGGGATGTTCAAATCCTCTACGACCTGTTTGATGAGCTGTAATTGCTGGTAGTCCTTCTCTCCGAATAGGGCCAAATCAGGCAAAGCCTGTAAGAGCAGTTTCGTGACGATCGTCGCCACGCCGTCGAAATGGCCCGGGCGACATACGCCTTCCAATGTTTCCGTGATGCCCTTGACGTGGACGCTCGTGCTGGCCCCTTCCGGGTACATCTCCGCTGTCGTGGGGAGGAAAACAGCCTGCGCCCCGACGGCGGAGAGTTTTTGGATGTCCTGCGCGGGTTGGCGTGGATAGGCCTCAAAATCCTCGTGCGGACCGAATTGGGTCGGATTCACGAAAATACTAACAATAACGTTATCGGCCCGCTTGAGGCCCTCTCGTGCCAGCGTCAAATGACCGTCATGCAAAGCCCCCATGGTCGGAACCAGCGCCACGGTTTCGCCCCGCCCCCGACAGGCTCTTACGAAAGCCCGCAAATCACCGACGGTCCTTAAAACAACCGGTTCGGCAGGAAGGTAAGCGAGCCCGGATTGCGTGCAAACCATCTCAGGCCGCCTTTCGCTTGCTGCTCAGAAGCCACCAGGCCGTTCCCGTTGCCATTCTATGCGGCAGGGTGTTGGGTTTAAACCCGCAAGCTTTGAAAACCATGGAAATGGCCCGGTCTACTTCGGCCCGCCCGTAATAGCGATAGGCTCGCGTCGTATATTCCCGGTTATAGGTTTTACGATCATAGGGCGCGTCTGCCGGCGCGTTGGCCGCGTAATAGGCGTAGGCCAGCTCGTCGTCCTCGCTTTCTGCGATACGGCCCAGCGCGACTTTCAGCCGGCCGAACCTGCCCAGATTTTCGGTCGCCAGATAGCGTTTCATGGCATCGTAAAACAGCTTGTAATGCCGGAATTCGTCCCCGGCGATGTGGCGGCAAATCTGTTTCAGGACAGGCTCCTCCACGGCGCGGCCGATGGCGGTGTAATAGCTTGAGGTGCCGACCTCCACCATACAGCGCGCGACAAGTTCTCCGCTGCGAGAACCACGGACGGATTCGGCGTTGTCGTTGGCGAAATGGTCGATCTTGTACCCGGTGCGAAAGCGGGCCATCGCGGCGTTGAAATCCCATGACGGATCAATGCGTCCGGCCCACGCGCCCAAGGCCGCGCCATGCTGGACTTCTTCCTCAGCCCAGCGGTTGATATCTGTCTGGAGCACCGCATCGTCCGCGAAAACCCGGCACAGATAATCGGCGTAGTCGCGGGCGTTATACTCCACCAGCGCGGCGGCTTTGATAATCGCCAACGTGTCGGGATCAACCCTTCCAGGAGAGAGTTCGTCCCACGGCAGTCCCTGAATGGTCCAATGTTCGTACGTCATGCGATGCTTGTAACGCATTTCCGGGGCGTTCCGCAAGCCTTGACAGAGTGTGCGAAAAAGTATATCCTTGGGGATATACATGAGAGGTTTATGATGACACAGTTATCGACATGGGGAAACAGCGTCGGCGTGCGAATTCCCAAGGAATTCGTGGAGGCGCTCGGTCTCGTGCCGGGGACGGAAATCGAATGGCGGATGATCGATGGCATGCTGGGGATGCGGCCACTGAATCCGCTGGACCGTTTGCGTGGGGAGGCAAAACATCTGAGCCTGGACGATCTGTTGGCGCGGATGGAGCCTTTCGAACCGGGCGAGGCATTAAACGAAGGGCCCGTCATCGGCCGGGAGCGGTTCTGGGATGACGAAGGCTGATTCCTATATTCCCGAACGGGGCGATATTGTCTGGATCGATTTCGAGCCGCAAAAGGGGAAAGAGATCATGAAACGCCGCCCGGCGCTGGTGTTAAGCCCCGCGAAATACAACCGGTTCGGGTTGATGCTGTGTTGTCCTCTGACCACGAAGGCGAAGGGGCGGCCGTTCGAAGTCCGCTTGCCGTCAAGCCCGGACCAGGCCGTGTTGTCCGATCAGGTGAAGTCCTTTGACTGGCGCCAACGCCGCGCGGAATTGAAGGAGCAGGTCGATCCGAAAACCGTTCAGGACGTCATCCGGCGCATCGCGGTGTTGCTGGTGGAGTGACGTCACTGTCCGCCGCCTCCAACGCGGACATGGTCGAACATTCTCTTACTCCGCAGCGTCGACCCCGCCGATAGGACCGCCATACGGCCCGCCATCGGCGAAGATCATGTCCGAGAAGACGTCTTCCCAGTCGCCCTCGGTCGAGGCGCGGGAATATTCGGTCGCGCGGTTTTCGAAAAAGTTCGTGTGCTCCGCGCCGTTCAGGATCTGGTCCATCCAAGGCAGGGGATTTTTCTCGATATTGCTGATCGGTTCCAGATCGAGCTGCTGCAGGCGACGATCGGCGATCCAGCGCACATATTGCTTAACCTCCTCGGCGGACAGGCCTTCGATCCCGCCCATCTCGAACGCCAGGTCGATAAAGCCGTTTTCAATGTCGATGACGTTACGAGCGTGTTCGTAGATGTCGTTTTTCAGCTGATCGTCCCAGATATCGGGGTTTTCCTGAACGAAGGTCTTGAACAGACGAATAATCGACAGGCAGTGCAGCGTCTCGTCCCGTACGGACCATGTGATGATCTGACCCATGCCCTTCATCTTGTTGAAACGCGGGAAGTTCATCAAAATCGCGAAGGACGCGAAAAGCTGCACCCCTTCGGTAAAGGCGCCGAACAGTGCCATTGTCTTCGCGATGTCCCGGCGCGAACGCATGGACGCATTTTGCATGTAGTCGTATTTCTTCTTCATCGCGTCGTATTTCAGGAAGGCCTGATATTCGAGCTCCGGCATACCGATCGTATCCAGCAAATGCGCATAGGCCGCGACATGGATCGTTTCGATATTCGAGAACGCGGCCAGCATCATCTGAACTTCGACCGGTCCGAACACGCGGGAATAATGCCTCATATAACAGTTATTTACCTCCACGTCGGCCTGCGTAAAGAAGCGGAAAATCTGGGTCACCAGATGTTTTTCCGCGGCGGTCAGGTTTTTCTTCCAGTCCCGGACGTCCTCGGCCATCGGCACCTCCTCGGGCAGCCAATGCAGCCGCTGTTGCGTCAGCCACGCGTCATAACACCACGGATACAAAAACGGCTTATAGACATGGCGTTCCTGCAAAAGCTGTGAGCGCGCATGCGTCACGTCGTCGGACAACTCATAATGATGGTCGATTTGCGCGTTCGCGGCGGTGGCGGTAGAGGACATGGGGCTGGCTCCTTTACGGTTTTTATCGGTGCACACAGGCGGCTTCTTTTTAAGCATGCCCGCGGGGACTTGTCCAGACAAGCCTGCATCTTTTTCCCCCTCCCCGGCGAGATTCCGGAGATGTGTCAAGCTTTCGTTAACGGTCTGTTAACCAATTATCCGTTAAAATTTACCTAAATTTAGAGATATCGGAACGTAGACGAGGAAACGCTTTTGACGGACGCCGTTACGAACACGACAGTTGAACCGA
>JAGRJZ010000051.1:0-2733 GCA_020442505.1 Alphaproteobacteria bacterium
ATGGTCGAATACGCGGACGGCTCGGTTCTGGCGCAACTGGGCGCGCCGGACATGCGCACCCCCATCGCCCATGCGCTGGCCTGGCCGGACCGGATGAAAACATCTGGTCAGAGGCTTGATTTCACGACACTGTCCCGGCTGGATTTTGAACCGCTGGACGAGGACAAATTTCCCTCCGTCGGGATGGCGTATGCGTGTCTGCGGGCCGGCTTGCCGGCCGGAGTCGCCTTTAACGCGGCGAACGAGACCGCCGTTGCGGCGTTTCTGGCCGAGCGGATCGGGTTTCCCGCGATCGTGGAGACGGTCCGGCGCACGCTGGATCGTATCGCCATGCCGCCGTTAAAAAGCCTGGAAGAAATCCTTGCATTTGACCGGGAGGTGCGGGAGAGTGTGAAAACGTTTTTTCAGGGGACGGCGCCCGGTTTCGCCGCCGGAAAAACGGGAACAAGCGCAGGTTGAGGTTTTATGCATTCATCTTCGATTTTTGATTATTTTCAGCTGATCGCCGAAAATATCTGGCTATATGGCGGCACGTTTTTGCTGGTGCTGGGCATTTTGGTTTTTGTCCATGAATGGGGCCATTACATCGTCGCGCGTCTGTGCGGGGTGAAGATCGACAGTTTTTCCATCGGATTTGGGAAGGAATTGTTCGGGGTCACCGACAAGCACGGTACGCGCTGGAAATTCTCGCTTGTGCCGCTGGGCGGGTACGTCAAGATGTTCGGAGACGTCGATCCGGCCTCCGCCGCCCACAGCGACAAGGTCGTGGACGAAGCGGGCGCGCCGTCGCGCTCCCTGACCCATGAGGAACGCAAGGGCGCCTTTTTCGCCAAGCCCCTCTGGCAACGCGCGGCGATCGTCTTCGCGGGGCCGGGGATTAACTATCTGTTCGCGATTTTTCTGCTGGCCGGGCTTTACATGTTTTATGGTCAGCCCGTGACTCCGCCCGTCGCCGCTGCGGTTGTCGACGGCAGCGCCGCGGCGGAATCCGGTTTTCAACCGCATGACGAGATTATAGCGATCGACGGGAAGACCGTCCGGCGTTTCGAGGATATCCGGCGGGAGGTCACGGTCGCGCTGGACACCCCGTTGGAATTCACCGTCTTACGCAACGGGCAGGAGGTCGTTTTTTCCGCGACGCCCCATAAGCAGGAGGAGGAATATCTCGGATTCAAACAGACCCGCGGCGTCCTGGGGATTATCGGCCCCGCGAACGCTTTGAGCCTCTCCGCCATTCAGGCCGTCGACGGTCAGCCCACCCCGGACGAAGGCGCCGTGCGCGATGCGTTGCTCCCGCGGCTCGGCGCGATCGTTTCGGTGCAAATGGGGCCCGACCCGGCAAAGGACGTGTTGATCGTGCGGGCCGATCCGGATTTGAACGCGGCGTTGAGCGATCCGGACAGCCCCGACGGGAAGGTCTTGAATATTGCAAATTTCGACGAGGATTACGTGATCCGTCACAACGTGACCGGTGCATTGGGCGCGGCCGCCACGGAAAGCTGGGACGTCCAGGTCAGCACGCTTGACGCGCTGGGGCAGATGTTCACCGGCACGCGCAGCCCGACCGAGCTGGGCGGGATCATCCGGATCGGCGCGATCGCGGGCGATATGGCGCAGGCCGGCTTGATCGCCTTGATCACCTTTATCGCGTTTTTCTCGATCAATCTGGGGCTGATCAATCTGTTTCCCGTGCCGATGCTCGACGGGGGGCATCTTCTGTTTTACGCGATCGAGGGAATCAAAGGCTCTCCGATCTCGGAACCGGTGCAGGAATACGCCTTTCGATTGGGTCTGGTTTTTCTGGTCGGACTCATGCTATTTACGAACCTGAACGATATCGTGCAGCTGGTTATGTAGGATAAATCCCGCTTGCCAGGACGCAAAGACGAGGAGAGACAAATCGTATGATGAAGGGGGTCGCTGTTCTTCCGATGTTTCGGATGCTCCTGTTCGCTGGGATTTTCGGCGTCGGGTTGTTGCCGCTGTGGACCGCGCAGGCGGCTGTGTCTTCCTCACAGGGCCGTATCACGGAGATTCGGATCCTTGGCGTCGAACGGATCGAGCCGGAGACGGTGTTGACCTATATGACCCTCAAGGCCGGGGACGTGCCGACCCAGGAAAACCTGAACCAGACGTTGAAATCGCTGTTTGCAACGGGGCTTTTCGCGGACGTGTCCCTGGCGCAAAGGGGCGACGTGCTGGAGGTTCATCTGGTCGAAAATCCCGTCATCAACAAAATCGCTTTCGAAGGAAACGACAAGCTTGAAGACGACGCGCTGATGGCCGAGATCGGCCTGCGACCGCGGCAGGTTTTTACCCGGACCCGGGTCCAGGCCGACGTCAGCCGTCTTTACGAGGTCTACCGGCGCAACGGGCGCTTTGCGGCCACGATCGATCCGAAGGTTATCAAGCTGGAGCAAAACCGGGTTGATCTGGTCTTTGAGATTAACGAAGGCGTCGAGACAACCGTGAAAAGCGTCCGTTTCATCGGAAACCGTCGTTACGACGACGATCGCCTGCGCAGCGAGATCAGCACGAAGGAAAATCGGTGGTATCGTTTCCTGTCCAACAGCGACCGGTACGATCCGGACCGTATGGCCTATGATCAGGAGTTGTTGCGACGTTTTTACCTCTCCCAGGGCTATGCCGATTTCAACGTTGTCTCGGCCGTGGCCGAATTGGCTCCCGATCGTCAGCATTTTCTTCTGACCTTCACGGTGGACGAAGGCGAGC
>JAGRJZ010000051.1:2784-4765 GCA_020442505.1 Alphaproteobacteria bacterium
CGCCGTTCTGACTCCGTATCTGACGGTCGAGTCCGGGGAATGGTACGATGCGGAGGAAGTGAAGAATACCGTCGACGGGATCACCGACGCGCTGGGCGACATGCAATACGCGTTTGTGAACGTGAAGCCCGACGTCACGCGCGACAGGGCCGCCCATACGGTCGATCTGGCCTTCCAGATCAGCGAAACGCCGCGTGTCTTCGTCGAACGGATCGATATCCACGGCAACGTCCGCACGCTGGACAAGGTGATCCGGCGGGAAATGACTCTGGCCGAGGGCGACCCGTTCAACCGTTCCAAACTCTCCCGTTCCGAACAAAAAATCAAGAAACTGTCCTATTTTGAAAAGGTCGATGTGACCCCCCGCCAGGGTAGCGCCCCGGACAAGACGATTATCGACGTCGACGTGGCCGAGCAATCCACCGGCGAGCTGTCGGTCGGGGCCGGTTTCTCCACCGCCGACGGTCCTCTGGCCGATTTGCGAGTCCGGGAACGCAACTTCCTCGGCAAGGGGCAGGATGTGCTGGCCTCCGCCACGATCGCCGGAGAGCGCACGCAGTTCGATTTTTCCTTCACCGAACCGTATTTTCTGGACCGGAATTTCTCCGTGGGGTTCGACGCTTTCCATGTTACCCGGGATTTGCAGGACGAAAGCTCCTTCGATCAGCGCCGCACAGGCGCCGGCGTACGGATGGGCTATCCGTTGTCCGAAAGATGGCGTCAGACGTTCAACTATCGTCTCGAGCGCAACGAGATCACGAACGTTCAGGCCGACGCGTCCCGTTTCATCCGGGACCAGGAAGGCAACCGCGTGACATCGGCGCTCTCGCAGGAAATTTCTTATGACAGCCGGGACAGCATTATTTTCCCGACCGAAGGGCTTTATAGTTGGTTCGATACCGAGTTTGCGGGGCTGGGCGGGGATGCGCAATATATCTCTGGGAAACTTGGGGCGTCTTATTACGAACCGCTTGCGGACTGGCTGGTATTGAATCTCGCGGCCGAGGGCGGCGCGATCGAAGGCTGGGGTGACGAGGGCGTCGCGATCAACGAGCGTTATTTCCTGGGCGGGACGACTCTGCGCGGGTTCCAGCGGGCCGGGGTCGGTCCCCGCGATACGGCGACCGACGACGCGCTGGGCGGGAATTACTTTTATCGTGGAACGGCGGAGCTCTCTTTTCCGGTCGGATTTCCGGAGGAAATGGGCGTCAAAGGCCACGCCTTTACGGATGTCGGATCTTTGTGGGGGCTGGACAATGTCAGCGGCGGGAACGTCGAGGACAGCGCCTCTATCCGGGCGGCGGCCGGGGTGGGATTGTCTTGGCGTTCGCCCATGGGACCGATCCGGATCGATCTGTCCAAGGCGTATCTGAAGGAAGATTACGACGACGAGCAAGTCTTCCGTTTTAATTTCGGAACCCGCTTTTAGTCTCGTGTTTTTGGATGAAAGGAAAAAATATCTATGACGACGAACAGGCATATGACTCTTTCTTTCAGGGCGTTTTTCGCCGGGTTTCTCCTGTTGGCGGGCTTGGCGGTCGCCGGGACGGCTCATGCCGAGACCAAGATCGCCGTGGTCGACGTGCAAACCTTGATGACCGAATCCAAGGCGGCGAAGGATATTGAACGACAGCTCAAAGCCCATCGGGACGCATTGGAGAAGACGTTCTCGGAAAAACAGGAGGCGCTCCGGGCGCTGGACCAATCTTTGACCCAGCGCCGCAAGGATATGTCCGCAGAGGATTTCCAAAAGGAAAAAGGCAGCTTTGAGAAGAAAATCCTGGAGGCGCGTCAAATGGCCGAAAAAGAGGGGCGCGCGATGGACAAGGCCGCTGCGGCCGCCATCGGTCAGTTGAAAAAGGAGATCATCGTGGTTGTTGCCGATATCGCCGATGCTCAGGGCTACGGTTTGGTCATGACCCGCGATAATGTTCTCCTCGCGGAAAAGGAAATGGCGATTACGCCGGCGGTGATGGCCGCG
>JAGRJZ010000051.1:4832-14739 GCA_020442505.1 Alphaproteobacteria bacterium
ATGCCCGATGCCCGTTTTTTCCATCGTGCGGGGCCTTTTTCCCTGAACGCGCTGGCGTCCTTGTCCGGCGCCCGCCTTGCGCGCGGCGAGGGCAAAAGCCAGCTCACGGACGTTGCGCCCCTGCATCAGGCTTCGAAGGCCGACCTGACCTTTCTGGACAATGCGCGCTACAGGGCGCAATTGCCGGACTCGCGGGCGGGGGCGTGTTTTTTGTCCGAGGAGATGGTGGATTATGCGCCGCCGGACATGGCGCTTTTGGTGACGAAGACACCCTATAAAGCTTACGCCCTTGCCGCGCAGGCTTTTTATCCCCATGAGATCACGCCGCCGCCGGCGATCTCGCCGCATGCTTTTATTGATCCAAGCGCGGAAATCGGTGAGGGCTGCGTGATCGAGGCCGGGGCGGTGATCGGCCCGCAGGCGGTGATCGGCGCGAGATGTCGGATCGGCGCCAATGCCACCATTTCCCACGCTTTGATCGGGGACGCCGTGCGGATCTATCCCGGCGTGCGGATCGGCCAGGACGGATTCGGCTTTGCCATCGACCCGGCCGGGCACGTGAAAGTGCCGCAATTGGGGCGGGTTGTGATCGGGGACCACGTGGAAATCGGCGCCAATAGCTGTATTGACCGCGGGGCAGGGCCCGACACGGTGATCGGCCCGGGGACGTGGATCGATAATCTGGTCCAGATCGGCCATAACGTCCAAATTGGCCGGGGCTGCGTGATCGTGGCGCAGGCCGGCGTGGCCGGCTCGACCGTTCTGGAGGACTACGCCGTGCTGGCCGCGCAGGCCGGGGTCGCCGGGCACCTGCGCGTAGGGCAGGGGGCCCGGATCGGGGCGCAATCCGGCGTCATGCGAGACGTTCCGGCGGGATCCGAGATGCTCGGTTCGCCCGCCGTGCCGGTGAAGGAGTTCATGCGTCAGGTCACGGCGCTGGCGCGGCTGGTGAAAAGAAAATAAGAAACAGGACAAGGACGATGACTGAGACGAACGATCTGCCTATCGACACGACCCGGATCATGGAAATGATTCCGCACCGTTATCCGATTTTGCTGGTGGACCGGATCATCGCTTTCGAGGCCGGAAAAAGCGCCGTGGGCCTGAAAAACGTCACGATGAACGAGCCGCAATTTATGGGCCATTTTCCCGGCGCGCCGATCATGCCCGGGGTGATGATCGTGGAATCCATGGCCCAGACGGCGGCCTGCATGGTGGTCAAGACTTTGGGACCGGAGGCCGAGGGCAAGCTGGTTTATTTCATGACGATCGACAATGCCCGCTTCCGCCGTCCGGTCCGTCCGGGCGATTCCATGCATATTCATGTGGAGGTGTTGCAATCTCGCCGGAATGTCTGGAAGTTCAAGGGCGAAGCCAGGGTCGACGGGACTTTGTGCGCAGAAGCAACGTTCAGTGCCATGATCATGGATGACAGGGCCGGCTAAAACGTGACTACTCTACCGTCACGGATTTTGCGAGGTTGCGGGGCTGGTCAACATCCGTGCCCTTGGCCACCGCGACGTGATAGGCGAGAAGCTGCAACGGCACCAGATACAAAATCGGCGCGGCGAAGGGGTGGATATCCGCCATGGTCAGGGACCAAGTGCTGAAATTCTTCATTTTCGAGAGACCCTCCGCATCCGATAACAAACATATCTTTCCGCCCCGTGCGGCGATTTCCTGAATATTGGAGGCGGTTTTCTCAAACAACGGATCGCTACCGGGCGCGATGGCCAAGGTCGGCATGTCGTTGTCAATTAAAGCGATGGGGCCATGTTTGAATTCTCCGGCGGCGTAACCCTCCGCATGGATATAGGAAATTTCCTTTAACTTAATCGCGCCCTCCATCGCCAGCGGATAAAACGCCCCGCGGCTGGTGTAAATTGCGTTTTTATAATCTTTCAATTGTTCTGCGAGCGCTTTGATTTCTGAGTCCTGCGTCTCAAGAACATCGGCCACCAATTTGGGAACATGGCGCAGAGCCTCCGTCATGGCGGCTTTGTCCGCCGGCGAGAGCAATCCTTTACGATCCGCCAGGGCCAGCACGAGGCAGGCCAGAACGGTCAGTTGCGCCGTGGTTGCCTTTGTGGAGGCGACGCTGATCTCCGGCCCGGCAAGCGTGCGCATCACGTGGTCGGACTCACGCTCAATGGTGCTTTCAATGGTGTTAACAATGGACAGAATGGTTTGTTTCTCGCGCTTGGAATAGCGCAGGGCCTCGAGCGTATCCAGAGTCTCACCGCTTTGAGAAACAAACAGCGCCGCGCCACCCTCCGGCATGGGCGCTTCGCGGTAACGAAATTCAGAGGCCGCATCGACTTCGCAAGGAAGGCGGGCAATTTTCTCGAACCAGTATTTCGCCGTCATGCAGGCATAATACGCCGTGCCGCAGGCGATCATCGTCAAACGCGGGATGTTTTCCAGCGCCGACAGGATGTCTTCCGGGACGCTGATCTCCCCCGTCGCGGGGTTGATGAAGCTGTTCAGCGTGTCCCCGATCACGGCGGGCTGTTCGTGGATTTCCTTCAGCATAAAGTGGCGATAGCCGTCTTTGCCCGTGCTGGCGCCGCTTTGCGCGGTGATGCGGACGGGCCGCGTCACGGGCTGGTTGTCGTTCACGTAGATCTCCGCTCCCTCGCGCGTGACGATCGCCCGGTCTCCGTCTTCCAGAAAGCAGATTTTCTTTGTGAACGGCGCCAGCGCGTAAGAGTCGGAGGCCAGATACATCTCCCCCGCGCCGTAGCCGACGGCCAGCGGCGTGCCCTGCCGCGCCCCGATCATCAGATTATGCTCGCCCGCGAAGATCAGGGCCACGGCGAACGCGCCCTCCAGCCGGTCCAGCGCCGCGTTCGCGGCCTCCCGCGGGGATTTTCCCTGTGTCAGGTAATGGTCCACAAGGTGCGCGATGACCTCCGTGTCCGTATCGGTTTCGAAGCGGCATTGATGGCGTTCCAGCTCGGCTTTCAGCGCGGCGTAATTCTCGATAATCCCGTTATGCACGACCGCGACGCGGGCCGTGGCGTGCGGGTGGGCGTTGTTCTCCGTCGGCCCTCCATGCGTGGCCCAGCGCGTGTGGCCGATCCCGGTCGTGCCCTTCAGGGGGTTTGCCTTGAGTTTTTCATCCAGATTGACGATCTTCCCCGACGCGCGGCAGCGATCAATATGCCCGTTGCTAAGGGTCGCGATTCCCGCGCTGTCATAGCCGCGATATTCCAGACGTTTCAAGCCGTCAACCAGAAGCGGCGCGACGTCCTTCTCCCCCAGAATTCCGATAATTCCGCACATTTATTTTTTCCTTTTCTTTCATCTTCGGTTTTCACCACAGAGGACACAAAGCATTTTTAAGGACCCCGGATGAAAATTTAACATAATTTTAATCCGCTGCTTTCTAGGTGTTGAAGAATTCTTCTAAACTGGGAGAAAAGTATTGTTCCGCCTTTTTATTTAGAGCATCAACAACACCTTGAGTAAGCGGGATTCCATTTTTTGTACGTTTTACTCTTTCTGTTTTTGACCAGTCACCCGGAACACGGACGGGATCCTCAGGATTCGTTGGTTTTGTCTGCCGAACAAAATTCAAATATTTCTCTGCCTGCTCTTGCATATGCTCTATCCCAGAAAACTTTTCAGGGTTCCAAATTCCAACTAACACATTATTGACTAGTGGTGTTCCTTCGGGCGCCGGAGGTGTGAAACCACCAGAAAGTCCTGCAACCATACAATCAACAATCATTGATAATCCAAAGCCTTTATATCCCCCCATGGGGAGCAGCGCTCCAGTAGGTTCTTCAAATAGAACAGCGGGATTTATTGTCGTAATGCCGTCCGAATTCTGAATAAGACCAGGGGCGCATTTTTCTCCTGAGAGGTAAGAAAGCTTGATTTTGCCGATAGCAACAGAACTGGTAGAGATATCGAGCGTAAATGCTGCCTGTCGTGCAAGAGGAATACCAAATGCAATTGGATTGGTACTTGTCCGAGCTTCTTTTCCCCCGGGCGGAGCGACGCATTGTAAAGCGCCATTGTCATTTACAGCAATCAGACCCACAAAGCCTTTTTCTGCAATGCGTTCAACCCATTCACCCAAACGCCCGATATGGCCACAGTTGCGAATCGTGCCTGTTACAACGGAATTATCTTCTGTTTTCTTGAATAAATGGTCTAAAAGGCGTGGCATTTGAACTTGCCCTAAGCAAAGCTGACCGTCAGCCGCGCAGCCATTCGCTGTATCGTTGAGGATGGAAAGCCCCATTCCACTGATTGCGGCGCCTTCTTCTAGAGATTCTATGTACTCGATGACTCGAACAACGCCGTGAGAATCATACCCCATCAGGTTAGAGAGTATAAGGCTATCGGCGGTCGCAAGAGATTCCTCCCTTGTAAATCCAGAAGCTTCCAGCGTAGCGGCTGCAAATTTATGCAGTTCATTCGCTGTGAATATCATAAGGTTTTCTATGCCATTGCTTGTGTTTAACTTCATCTCTTCCTCTTCGTCCAGTCGTCAATGACCGTTTGCTTACGTTCTCGTGCGATCCCCAGTGCCTTGGCAGGCACATCTTTAGTGATCGTCGACCCGGCCGCGAGATAGGCGTTGTCACCGATCGCCACAGGCGCGATAAGGGTCACGTTGCTGCCGATGAAGGCCTGCGCGCCGATGATCGTTTTGTGCTTTTGCGCGCCGTCGTAATTGGCCGTGATCGCGCCGCAGGAATAATTTACCCCCGCCCCGATCTCCGCATCGCCGATATAGGCGTGGTGGCCGGCCTTGACGCCTTCGTGCAGGGTCGCGTTTTTGATCTCCACGAAATTGCCGATTTTCGAGCCCGCGCCGATCAACGTGCCGGGGCGCAGGCGGGCGAAGGGCCCAACCGCCGTGCCGTGCCCTATCGTCGCGCCCTCCAGATACGAAAACGCCTTGATGTGCACGCCGTTCTCGATCTCCACGCCGGGGCCGAAAAAGACGTTCGGCTCCACGATCACGTCGCGCCCCAGTTTCGTGTCCCAGCTGAAATAGACCGTCTCCGGGTCGATCAGAGTCGCGCCGTTTTCCATCGCGGCGGCGCGCAGGCGCGCCTGTATCGTCCTTTCAAGACTTGCTAGCTCCGCCCGCGTATTGGCGGCGGCCATTTCTTCCTCGCCGATTAGCACATAGCGGCAGGAGGCCCCCTCCCGCGCGGCGATCTCCACGATGTCGGTCAGGTAAAACTCCCCTTGCGCGTTGTCGTCGGTGAGCTGCGCCAGCCACCCGGCCAGCCTGTCCCCGCGCACGCAATACATCGCGCCGTTGCACAGGGTGATATTTTTCTGTTCCTCGTTGCAATCGGCGAATTCGACGATTTTTTCCACCGTCCCGTCCGGTCCGGCCACGATCCGGCCATAGGCGCCGGGAATCTTGGGCTCCATCGCGAACAAGGATAAGCCGCCCGTCTGCGCCGCGATCAAGCGGCGGCAGCTTTCGGTCGTGACCAGCGGATGATCCCCGTACAGGATCAACACGTCGCCGGTAAAGCCCTCCAAAGCAGGCAGGGCGGCCTTGACGGCGTCGCCGGTGCCGCGCGGGGTTTCTTGGATAACCGTTTCGTGCGGGGCGACAGCTTCCCGGACCTCCGGCATATCCGGCCCGATAACGAGCACGATTTTTTCGGGATCCAAAGGCGCGACGTAGTCCAGAAGATAGTGGATCATCGGTCGCCCCGCCAGCCCGTGCAGCGCCTTGGGCAAAGCGGAGCTCATCCGGCTTCCCCGTCCGGCGGCGAGGATTACAACGGCCAAAGCTCTTTCGATCATGGATTTTTCCAGCTTACGTCATAAAACGGTGAACCGGATTGTATTGTGCCTCCTGTGCAAATCAACACAAATCACATGATATTGCGGGATATTACAAAGGGGGCATTGAGCGGGTAGAAAGACGCCTTCCGTTTTTTTTATCGCGCGATTAGAACGTGGTAGAAATAGTAATCTCCGGCGGCGTCCTTGCGGCAGCCGGATTTCTGGCCGGCCAGGCCAGCGGCGGCGTTGCCGATGAGGTTGTCCGCGGCCGCGCTGGCGTAGGACCCGGCAAAGCGCGCGACGGGCGAGGCATCGTCCACAGGCGCGTCGCCGGAGGGGTTTGCGATTCCCAGCATTTTGTTCATTTGCAGGCACAGGCCTTTTTTTACCTGCGCCTGAAGGATCAGGTCGTTGGCGCTGCTCTCGACGTCCTGGACGGCGTGGCTGCCGGCGATGTCCCAGCCGATGACGTTCGGCAGGGCAGAAAAGGTCAGCCCCCCGCCCGCGACGCTGTAGATCACGTTTTCCGCGTTGCTGCAATCGGCGGAATTATAGTCCGTATGGCCCCAGCCGGAATCGTGAAAGCACAGATCGGATTCGCTGATTCCCCGCATCCGCATCTGGTCGATCGCCCGTTCAAGATCGTGGGCGGCGTTCATGATCCGGCTGGCCTGAATCCGGTATTGCTCGATATCGCCGCTTTGCTCGGTCGTGTCCGAGGAGCGCGTCACCGTGATGGTCAGCGCCGCCAGCAAAACGATCACCAGTAGGACGAACCAGATCGCATTACCGGATTCATTGGGTTTTTGGGGTATCAAAGTGTATTTCATCCTTCCATTGTCGCATGAAATCCGCTATGGATCACCCTCTAAATCTGTCAGAAAAAGAGGTGTAACCATGTCCCGACAGCCGGCGCAAGACAACCCGTCATCCGAAAGCAACGCGACCGATCCGCGGGAGTCGAAGCTGCGCAAGTTGAAGATGTTGGAGGAGGGCGGGGTGAACCCCTATCCGCCGAAATTTGAACGAACGCATCTGGCGGCCTGTTTGCAGGCGACTTACGAATCCCTCGAAAACGGCGCGGAAACAGAAGATAACGTCGCCGTGGCGGGTCGCATTCGCGCCATGCGCAATAACGGCATGTTTATCGATTTGCACGACGCCAGCGGTAAAATCCAGGTGTTCTGTCATGCGGACAATATGAGCGCAGAAGAGCTGGAAAAGCTCAAAACGATGGATCTAGGCGACATTATCGGCGCGCACGGCACGATCCGCCGCACCCCGCGCGGGGAGCTGTCGGTCAAGGTCACGGATGTTGTGATGCTGACCAAATCGCTGTTGCCCCTGCCGGAGAAATATCATGGCTTGAGCGATATCGAGCAACGCTACCGCCAGCGTTATCTGGACCTGATCATGAACGAGCACGCGAAGAAAACCCTGCGCACGCGCTCCAAAATCATCACGGCGATCCGCAAATATATGGACGGGATGGGCGCGGTCGAGGTCGAAACGCCGATTTTGCACCCGATTATGGGCGGCGCCACGGCCAAGCCCTTTACGACCCATCATAACGCGCTGGATACGGATTTTTACCTGCGCGTCGCGCCGGAGCTGTATCTGAAACGCTTGATCGTCGGCGGGTTCGCCGACGCGGTGTACGAGATCGGGCGTAACTTCCGTAATGAAGGAATTTCCGTGCGCCACAATCCTGAATTTACGATGATTGAAGCCTATCATACCGGCTTTGACTATAATGATGTCATGGATACGGTGGAGGCGCTTGTCTGTGCGATCGTACAGGATGTTCACGGAAGTCTGAAAGTGCCCTATGGAGACTACGAAGTCGACTTTACGGGGCCGTGGCCCCGCAAATCCATGGCGACGCTGGTCGCCGAGGCGACCGATATTGATTTCCTGCGCTTTGAAACGGCGGAGGAGGCGCGCCGCGCGGCGGAAGATTTAGGTGTCAAGACCGAACCGCACATGAATTGGGGCCAGGTTCTGGAGACCGTGTTCGAAGCGCAGGTCGAGCCGGGCTTGATCCAGCCGATCCATGTCACGGATCATCCGCTGGATATCTCGCCGCTGGCCAAGGTTCACCGGGACAATCCGCGTCTGACCGAGCGGTTTGAAACCTTTATCAACCACTGGGAAATCGGAAACGGTTATTCAGAGCTTAACGATCCGCAGGAACAGCGCCGCCGTTTTGAACAGCAGGTCGCCGCGGCGGAGGCCGGTGACGAAGAAGCACAAATGCTGGACGAGGATTTTATTTCTGCGCTGGAATATGGCTTACCGCCTACAGGAGGGTGGGGGATCGGTGTGGACCGGTTTGTCATGCTCCTGACCGGCTCTTCCAATATCCGCGATGTGATTTGTTTCCCGACGCTGAGGCCAAAGGAATAGCCTAACAGCAACGCCCGTGAAAATGGTAACTTATAGTCGTTCGAATAAAATCACCATTCTCTGATCGAGCCTGTTTTACAAACCAAGTTTCTTTTCTATCGCGGGAATCCAAAGTTGTTGTAAGAGGGGAAATGTTAATCATAGCGACGCTCCTCATTTTTTCGTACGGCAACTCAAATCTCGTTGCTTGTTAAACCCATAATCAAGATAAAAGCGAGTCTATTTTATTTTTCATAAATTGTCAACTTTTTTCTATCGATCAAACACTCACAAGCCCGGATTTTAAAAAATCCGTGCGCAAATACAGGAATCCGGCATCTCTTGCACCGATTTCACCGATACCATGACCATCGGTAAAACGGCGGAGCAAATGGCCGCGACCAAAGAGAAACCGGAAGAAGAGCTGGCGTATCTCGGCCTGTGTCTGTTCGGCGAGACGGAAGCGCTCAAAAAACTGACCGGGACATTATAGCTGTACCGGTAGGGGGGGCGAAGCCCGCCGTTGAGGAGGGCTATTTTGAGGAGGTACCTGCTCCAGCGTTTTGGCCAGTTTTTCTAGATCCGCGAGGTTGCCTTGTTCATAGGATGCCGTTTGGACGTGATAGTCGCCTGTTCCCGGTGTTTGTGTCAAAGACACGGTCAGGTCGATGTCTCGCGTCTGGATGTAGAGGGTATGGTTGTTTCCCTTATAAACTTGCCGGCATGCAACCCTCTGTGATCCGATGTCGAGAGCGTCTGGAAGGTCTTCGTCGTTGGGCGTTGCCAGGGATAACACCATGTAACGGTCTACGATCTCTCTCGCGAAGAGGGCCGTCTGCAGGCGTTGGTCGTCGGACGCGGTAAAAGTGGTTTCAAGATATTCGATCTCTCCTCGGCTTGTGTAGAGGAATCTTGTCGTAAGGGTTTGGCTTACGTTGTATGCCGGCATAGTTATCAAAGTCTCCGAATTTTTATTTTTTGTAATGGAGTCGTGCCGGATCAGTCTGATGGAAAAATAACAATATGTCAATAAAAAAATATTGTGCGGAGCCAGGAGGGATATATTTCCGCGTCCGCGTCACGCAACGCGCGGTGCGGGACCGGTGGATAACGGTTGAAGATTCGTTTTTGTTTCGTTCAGAACCTCACGGAGATTTTTCGAACTCCCTGTATCAAAGGCAAGCTTCGTGACGTTGTAAGTCATAGGTGAGTCTTTTCCCTGTTGATCTTCTGCAACTGTCAAAATAAGAGAGCAGGCGAAGGTATCGGTCTCAATTGTGATGAGTTCTCTCTCATTGTCGAAAGTATGCGTACAGGACTCTGCTGGGAGAGCGCTTGACAAATAGTAGATCGCGGCTGCCGCAAAGGCCATCGTCTTGGAGCTGGCGTTGAAGACGAAGGTCAGGTCGCCGATTGTTGTTTCGTACGTTTCCATTGTTATGACTGTTTTTCCGGTAAGAGCAGTATCTTATTTTTCATATTTTTTCTTTCAATGCAAGAAAAATCTGTTTTTTACGTGCCCTATGGAATCCAGGGCGTAGTCGTGGTAGAAAGGATCTACGATGTTGGCTCAGACGTTCAAATCCTTTCTTTTGTTCGATATCGCGCGGGGCATGGCGCTGACCCTGCGGTATTTTTTTCGTCCGAAGGTCACGATCAATTATCCGTATGAAAAGGGGCCGCTCTCGCCCCGCTTCCGGGGGGAGCACGCCCTGCGCCGCTATCCGATGGGGGAGGAGCGCTGCATTTCCTG
>JAGRJZ010000052.1 GCA_020442505.1 Alphaproteobacteria bacterium
GAAAACAAAAGGATAGACACAAGATTCGATAAATACGACCACGTTTTTCTTGCCTTCGTTGCTGTCGCTCTTATCAAAAATATCCTTAACCTTAAAATTAGCTAACAGTGTCTAAAAGGATGATCCGTCTATGTCTCAAATCGCCGAGAATTTGGCTCTGATCCGCCAGAAAATCCGAAAGGCCGCGCAATCGGCAGGACGCGCCCAAGAGGCCGTGCAGCTTGTCGCGGTCAGCAAAAAACAACCGCCGGAGCGGATCACCGCGGCGCTGACAGCCGGGCAGCGCCTGTTCGGGGAAAACCGAGTGCAGGAGGCGCAAGACCACTGGACGGATTTAAAAGCCCGCGATCCAGCGATTACGCTTCATCTGATCGGCCCGCTGCAAACCAACAAGGTCCGTGACGCGGTCGCCTTGTTCGACGTAATCGAAACGCTGGACCGGGAATCGCTTGCGGACGCGCTTGCGGCGGAGATGATACGTCAAAACCGTTTCCTTCCGTGCTTTATCCAGGTAAACACAGGGGCCGAGCCGCAAAAGGCAGGGGTCTTGCCGGAAAACCTTCCGGCGCTTCTGAACTACGCGCGGGGGAAGGGGCTCAGCGTCACGGGGCTGATGGTCCTGCCGCCGATGAGGGAACCGCCGGCCTTGCATTTCGCGCTACTGAAAAAACTGGCGGCGCGACACGACCTGCCGGAACTCAGCATGGGCATGAGCGCGGATTTCGAAAAAGCCGTCCCGTTGGGCGCGACCTATGTCCGTGTGGGCACGGCGCTGTTCGGAAATCGCGATTAAGCCAGCAGTTTTTCAATATCCGTGCGAGCCATGCCGATGATTCCGCCCGCGAGGAGGAGCGCTTTATCCGCCGCCGGTACCGTGAAACGATAATCCGTTCCTTTTGTCACGTTGGTCAGGATTTCATTGGCCAGATCCAGAGACAATTCGTCGCCTTCTTCGATCCCGCCGATATCGTCCAGCGTCACCAATGGCAGGCCGTTATTCATCGCGTTGCGGTAGAAAATATCCGGATAGGCCGTGCCCGTGACGGGGTCGCGCTCGCCCACGACGAAGGCCACGTTGTTGTACGCGATGGCGTAGACGGCTTGCTCCCGCGAAGAGCCGGAGCCGAAATTCGGCCCCGTGACGATCACGTTGGTCTGGCCCTCGCAGCGTGTGCGGAAGTCCGGATCGTATTTGTCGAACGCATAGGCGGCGAAATCCCGCTTGTCCCAGGTTTCCTGCAAGATGTCCGCACGGATAATGTCGTCCGTGTTGACGTCGGGCCCGTAGATCGTTGTGACGATTCCCTGCATTTACGCGGCTCCTTTTTGTTTTTCGTCCAAAGCCCCCGGCGCGGCAATCCGCCCCGCCACGGCGCTGGCCGCCACGGTCGCGGGACTCGCCAGAAAGATCAGCGCGTCCTTGGATCCCATGCGCCCCTTATAGTTCCGGTTGGAGGAGCTCATCATCTTTCCCTTTTCGCCCAGCACGCCCATATGCTTCCCGAAGCACGGGCCGCAGTTGGACGATTCGATATTCGCGCCGGCATCGGCGTAAATCTGAAGGATTCCACTCTTCATCGCCCAGTTATAGACTTTGCGGCTACCGGGGATGACGATCAGATTCACGTTCGGGTGGACCTTGCGGCCCTTGATAATCTCCGCCCCGGCCAGAAGGTCCGACTCCCGCCCGTTGGTGCACGATCCGATAAAGGCGCAGGTGATCGTATCGTCCTCCACCCGCGCCAGCGTCCGGTCGTCGGAATGCTTGGTCTTTTCGATCATCGCCGCGCATTGGGAGACAGGAACCCCGTGGGACGGCAAATGCGGGAATGCCACCATCGGCTCGATTTCATCCAGATTGATGTCGATTACCCGATCGTAGGCGGCGTCTTCATCCACCCTCACGGGTTCATAGTCCCATTTCGGCTGTGCAGCATCCAGATAAGCCTTGGTCCGGTCGTCAAAAGCGAAAATGCCGCTGCGCGCGCTCATCTCCACGCACATATTGGCAATGGTAAAGCGGTCGTCCATCGACAGGCTGACGAGGCCAGGGCCGGTAAATTCCGCCACCCGCTTGGAGCACCCGCCCGCGCCCATCTGCGCGATGATGGACAGGATCACGTCCTTCCCGGACACGTGCGGGCCGAGCTTTCCATGCAGGCGGAACAAGATCGACTGCGGCACCGTGAAATTGTACAAGCATCCCGTGGCCATGGCGAGCTGCGCGTCCGTCGTGCCCGCGCCGAAGCCCAGACAGTTCAGCGCCCCGTTCGTGTCCGTGTGGGAATCCGTGCCGATCACGATATCGCCGGGGACGATTTCCCCGCCCTCCGGTAGAACGACATGCTCGATCCCGTCGC
This sequence comes from Alphaproteobacteria bacterium, assembly GCA_020442505.1. GTDB lineage: Bacteria > Pseudomonadota > Alphaproteobacteria > Micavibrionales > Micavibrionaceae > JACKJA01. Next base: position 2,361 of record JAGRJZ010000052.1, read on the forward strand.
CTTCCTTATACATCCGGATCCCGGTATCGGCGGCGAATTGCTTCATCATGTCGATCCCTTGCGAGACCTTCAGGGAACAAGAGGGCACGGTATGGTCGGGAATAAAAAAGACCCGGCGACTGTCGAATACGGAGACCTTTTTGCCCTGTTTTTCGAAAACGGGCGCAAAATCGTTTTGGAAATAGGTAATCGCCGGCGGCGCGATGACTTCGTTCAGGAAAACTTTCGTCAAAGGCAGTTTCTCGAGAAAATCGCCGGCCTTGCAGGGCGTCCCCACGACCCCTGATATAATTTTTTCGACCATTGTCTGCGGCATGGCTTGCATCTCCTGCGCCGTTCGGCATGATGATTTGTTAGCAACTCTTTTTAAAGCACAAGGAAAGAGACCATGTCCACGACAAAAGCAAAAGCGCCGTTTTCCGTGTTCGCACCGGCGAAGGTGAATCTCGCCCTGCACATAACCGGACGGCGACCGGACGGCTATCACGCGCTGGAATCTCTGGTCGCCTTCGCCAGCGTGGGGGACAGTCTCGCCATCGCGCCGGCGTCGGCTTTTTCCTTTTCCTGCGCGGGTCCCTTCGCCGATTCCTTCTCAAAGCGCGAATCCGGCCCGGATAATATCGTTGTTCGGGCCGCGGGGGCGTTGGCCACGGCGCTCGGCAAAGACATGCCGGCCGCACAAATTACCTTGACGAAGAACCTGCCGCTGGCCAGCGGGATCGGCGGCGGCTCAGCCGACGCGGCCGCGACCCTGCGGGGGTTGATACAGTGGTGGGCGCTGGCGCCCGGCTCCGTGCCCGATCTCATGCCGTTGATGACGGCGCTGGGGGCGGACGTGCCGGTTTGCCTTGCCAGCCACCCAGCGCGGATGGAAGGGATCGGCGACATCCTGAAACCTTTATCGCGCTTTCCCGCCCTACCGGTTGTTTTGGTTAATCCTCTCAAGCCGTGCGACACGGCGAGGGTATTTCGGGGCTATCAAGGCCCGTTTCGTTCCCCGGCGCCCTGGCCGGGCGATTTTCCGGACTCGTCAGAGTTTATCTCTTTTCTGAAAGAGCGGCATAACGATCTGACAAACACGGCCACGGAGATCGTCCCGGAGATCGGATCCGTTTTGGCCGCGTTGGAGGAAAACGCACCATGCCGGCTGGCGCGCATGTCCGGATCGGGCGCGACGTGCTTCGGTCTGTTCCCGGACCAACGATCCGCGCAAGAGGCGGCTCAAGCCCTCGCGGCACGCCATCCCGAATGGTGGGTGGTAAGCGGCACGCTCGCCCCCGCAGCCTGAAATTGAACGACTACGGTTTGGAGACCGGAATATCCAGCGCCTCCAACGCGTCCGCGATCGGAATGAAATTGTTCAGGCCGGATAATTCCTGCGCCCCGTTCACATAACCGGAAACCGCAAGCCCGACGATATTGCCGTGCGCGTCCAGCAAGGGCCCGCCGGAGCTGCCGCCATGGATGGTGACATCAGCCTGAATCTCCCACTGCCGGGCTTTCCGGTCGTAGCGATGGGCGGAGACGATCCCCTTCGTCACGGTGTCCTGAAGCTGTTTATAAGCCGGCGCGCCCACGGCATAGACGGTCTCGCTGACAGCCGGTTTATCAAGCCGGATCGGCAAAACGGTCATCGCGAAATCCCCCGGCCATTCCTCCAGCTTCAGCAGCGCGACGTCCCGCTTCCTGTCGATCCGCAGAACTTCGGCGATCAGTTTTTCCTTCTTGCCCGCGGTCACGATCCGCACGCGGCTGGCGGCGCCGACGACATGCGCGTTGGTCAGGATATGCCCCTCCCGTGTGATAAAAAAGCCGGAGCCGTGGGTGTTGCCCGCCTGAATCATCACCGCGACGGGGGACAGAGCGCCCATATCCAGCCCGCCGGTAAACAAAGGCCGCGCAGGAAGCGTGACGCTTTCCCGAGAATCATAAAGGGAAGGCGGGTTTTCATACGGATCCTCGAACGTACCGGGGGTATTCTCAGGCGCGAGGCCGAAAAAGACCAAATCGTGAAAATCCTTGTCCGCGCCCAGATTATGCGCCGCGGCGGCGAAGGCTTCCTCCATCAGCACGTCGGTCCCCTCGAAATTCGCGGTACCGAGCCGGGCATATCCCTTCGTCGTCGTCTTGAATACGTTTTTCCGGTGAAGCAGGTCGAACACGGTCCACTCGACCGTCAGGGCGGCTTCCCCGTCCTCGCCGCGATCATAGCCGAACAGAAAGGTCTGACGATGGCAAAGATCGGCCTTGATGTCCGTCACCCGCGCCCCGATGGAATAGGTCGTGCGCATCATATCTTCTTCCTCGTCGAACAGACGGCCGGGGTTTCCCGTCACGTCATAGCCCAGCGATTCCATCGTGTCGTTGAACAGGGTTTTGTACCGGTCGTCCACAAAGGTGCGGCCGGTTATGCCCCGTTGCACGGTTCCATAGGGCCCCGCGCAAGTCAGCCAGCCGGTCAGGCCCCGGGGACTTTGCGACATGATCGTCGCCCCCGTCGGAATAGCGTAGCGGATCTTGTTGAAACCGATCGGAGCGGGGCGGGAGTCTACCGGCTGGTCCAGTGGTTGTTGAACGGCGGTTTTATCGACCCGGATCCCCCCGCAACCGCTCAGCGACGTGGCCAAAAGAAAGCAAAAAAGAATCAAAATGCTGCGCTGCGGGGTCATAATTTGTTTATCCTTTTGTGATTAACTTATAAGATACCCCATAGATAAAAGAAAGGCGAACGCCATGAGTGATCAGCCGCAAATCATCGCTCTGCCGCCCTGTGTGAGCGTCGAGCCTGTCTCCGAGATATCTCCCGCCGATTTGAGCGATTTATGCGACGCGACGGAAGCCGCGATCGAAAGCGGCGGCGGGTTTGGCTGGGTCCATCTGCCGGCCCGGGATCTGTTGGAAAACTACTGGCGCGGGGTCGTCACGATGCCGGCGCGCAAATTGTTCATCGCCCGGCTGGACGGCACCGTATGCGGCAGCGCGCAACTGGTCCACCCGCCCCGGAACAACGAGGCCCAGAGCTTCGCCGCGCATCTGACCGGGCATTTTATCGCGCCCTGGGCCCGAAAATACGGGCTGGCGCGGATGCTGGTCGAGGAAGCTGAAAAATATGCCCGGGATTGCGGCTTTGCCGTTGTGAATCTGGATGTACGGGAGACCATGGCAAGCGCGATTAAACTTTACGAATCGCTCGGATATCAATGCTGCGGCACGCATCCGCTCTACGCTCGGGTAAACGATGCCGTCATCCCCGGCCGGTTTTATTACAAGGTGATTGATCCGGCGCTTACAACACCGCAAAAAACCGAATAGCCCTATTTAGGACGATTGTCTTCGTCCATTAGCAAGACGACCGGTTGATGCGCGCGCGCCATGGTTTCGTCCATTTGGCAAAACGCGCAAACGATGATCCTGTCACCCGGCTGAACCAAGCGCGCCGCAGCCCCGTTGACGCAAAAGTCCTGGCCGCCGCGGGTGCCTTCGATGACATAGGTGGTAAAGCGTGCACCGTTGTTGATATTCAGAACGTCTACCTGCTCATAGGTCAGCAAGCCAGCGCGGTCCATCAGATCGCGGTCGATCGTGATGGATCCCTCGTAATGCAGATCCGAGCACGTCACCGTTGCCCGGTGGATTTTGGCTTTCAGCACAGTTAAAATCATGCTCCTATAGATAAGAGCCGTTTATCCGGAAAGCAACTTATTTCCTACAAAAGGACAGATCCATGACCGTCTACGACGAGAGCAATATTTTCGCGAAAATCCTGCGGGGGGAGATTCCCTGCAACAAGGTCTATGAAGACAACCATGTTCTGGCCTTCCACGATCTTTACCCGAAAGCGCCCGTGCACGTGTTGGTGATCCCGAAGGGGGCGTATGTGTCCCTGGTCGATTTCAGCGAACAGGCCTCTGCCGAAGAATTAAAGGCTTTCTGGGCGGCCGTCGCAAAAGTCGCCCACGATCTCGGCCTGACGGAAGAAGGCTTCCGCACGATCGCCAATACCGGCCTGAACGGGGGGCAGGAGGTTCCGCATTTCCACGTGCATCTGCTGGGCGGAAAAAGCGGCGATAAACGGTGTTCCAGTCGCCGTATTCAGGGGGTAAGAGCCGCCATTGAGCCCCCGAACGCGCCTTCGACAAACCGGCGGCATTGATCTTCGTTACGCACATAGATCTCTGAAAACCCTTGAAGATATTCGTAGATCTGGCGAGCAGGTTTGTAATGCCTGCGATGACGGCGAATTTTGCGCTGCGGACGCTCTACGGGCTGTTCGGTGGCATCAATCAGCAGAGCTTGCGCTTCGGCTGAAATGACATTGATAGCTCGCTTGACGCCGATCGCCCGCCGCGCCAAAGGCTCTATCCGCCGCAAAGTCCGGCAGATCGTCGCTTTGTCCACGCCGTAGAGCAGAGCCAGAAAATCCTGCGTGATGTGGCAGCGATACAAAATCAGCAGCACCAACAGATGATCTTCAAGATCGTCCGCCGTACGGGCGGACAGAGCGGTTCTTGCTAAGGCAAAACCGACCCCATGAAGGCCGCAAACGATCGACCATTTGCCGGAAAGTCTCCGGCGGGACCCCCGTCAGATACCGAAATTGTCGCTTGTGTAAAAGAGTTGATGCGGTTAAATTGAGACATGGTAAAGAAGCCTCCAACTTCTTCACCAGTGAATCACATTCCCATTCCTGCGGGAATTCCCTAGATTTTTGCAACAGGTTTAATGGAGGAAGCGCGGTCTACGACAAAACAAAAAATATGTCAATAATCTTGTTTGTCTCACAAAACGGAGGGTGGACAGAAAAACCCCCGCCCTATATGGTTCCTTCGCGGGCGAGCACGAGCATAAGAGGCAGGACATCTCATGATATTACTCACCGGCGCGGCCGGATTCATCGGGTTTCATACGGCGCAGGCCTTGCTGGCGCGGGGGGAGCGTGTCGTCGGGGTCGACGTGATGAACGATTACTACGACCCGGCGCTCAAAGAGGCGCGCCTGACGATTTTACAGGAAAACCAGCATTTTAACTTTTACAAGACCGACATCGCCGATCCGGACGCGATCCAAAGTATCATGAAAGCCCATCCGGCCATCGACCGGATCGTTCATCTCGCGGCGCAGGCCGGGGTACGTTATTCGCTGGAAAGCCCCTATGCCTACGGGCGATCGAACCTGGACGGGCATCTGGTGATGTTGGAAGCCGCGCGGCATTGCAAAGGCCTGACGCATTTCGTCTATGCCTCCAGCTCCTCGGTCTATGGCGGGAACATGAAACAGCCTTTTTCGACCGACGACCCGGTGGAGCGGCCTGTTTCCCTCTATGCCGCGACGAAGCGCGCGGGAGAGCTTCTGACCCAGTCCTACAGCCATCTTTACGGCATTCCGGCCACGGGGCTGCGTTTTTTTACCGTCTACGGGCCATGGGGCCGGCCGGACATGGCCTATTTTTCCTTTACCCGCGCGATCAGCGAAGACCGCCCCATCGACGTGTTCAACCACGGCAACATGAAGCGCGACTTCACCTGGATCGACGATTGCGTTGCCGGCGTGCTGGGCGCGCTCGACCACCCCCCCGCGGACGGGGAAGACGCGTATTGTCTGCACGGCACGCCGCATCGCCTGTTCAATCTGGGGAACAACCGGCCGGAGAAATTACTGGACTTTATCGAACTGATTGAAAAAGCTTTGGGAAAAACCGCCGAGAAAATCATGGCGCCCATGGCGCCGGGCGACGTGGTCGAGACCTACGCGGATATCGACGCCGCGCACGCCGTCTTCGGCTACGACCCGCAAACCCCGCTCAACGAGGGAATTCCGCGTTTTGTGGCCTGGTATAACGGTTTTTACGCGTAGAGAATCTGGGTCAAGTGGTTCCGACCGGGCAACAGCGCCTTCCACTGCGCGCAGGCACAGGTCACGACCGCGAGGGTCGCGGGGGAGAAATCCCGCTGTGCGTCGCCAAGGAAACGCAACAAATCGGATACGCCCGGATTATGCGCGACCAGCAAGACCGATTCGCATGCGTCAGGAACCATTTTAAGACGCTCATACAGCGTTCCGGCGGCGGCGTTATACAAAGCCGGATGAAAAATGGTTGGCCGGGCCTCCAAAGCCAGCGCCTCAAGCGTTTCCTCGGTCCGCAGCGCGGGAGAGCACAGAATATAGTCCGGCAGCCAGCCATTCTGTTTCATCTGTTGGCCCTGCACAAACGCCTGATGCCGGCCCTTGTCGGTCAAGGGCCGGCTTTTGTCGATCGGCGCGTCGTGCGATGCCTCGGCATGCCGGAGAATGTAGAGCGTCTTCATTTTTATTTTGCCATAACCATACGGTTTGTGATACCGTCCCGGTCCCTATCATAAACAACAAACGGGTGTGATGAAAATGAGAATTGCCTTTACATCCCACCTTCAGGATATAGACTATTCCGAATAGAAAACAGGGAGACAGAAAACATGAGTGCTGCCATGCAACCGGCTGATACAGACGCCTCCACAGAAGTGAAACCGCAAGAACACCAAATTGGGAAACACGCAGAAGGGATTATTTATAGACTCCCCGAAGAAATTGAGATTGAGGAAAGTGGATTAAGCGGTCTCTTCGCTTACGTTCGTGATAAGGAGGCGCATAACGCTCCCGTGCTTGTTGTCATGGAACTGGACGAACCCGAGCGTGACGAACCCGAGCTTGAGGCACCCTTCGAAAGGATGCGCCTGGAGGACTTGGCACCAGGTTTAAGTGTGGAATTCAAAAACGCCCTGATCATCACGGATCTTGACGGCTTACGACGAGGTAAGTTAAAAGCTGAAAAACAGCAACAGCCTCACGAGATTGAGGACTATTTAATACGCCATTACCCTGGCCCAGCGCTGCATGTA
>JAGRJZ010000053.1 GCA_020442505.1 Alphaproteobacteria bacterium
TGGAGGAGGAAAACAAATCCTTGCGTGAAACGCTTGCGCAAGAGCGCATGCGTTATGAGGAGATTTTCACCCGTCAGGACAAAAGCGCCCGTACCATCGGCAATTTGAACGAACAAATCATCGCGCTCGAATCACAAAACCGGGTGTTGGAGGACAAGCTTTCCAATCTTTCCCGGGAACGGGAACAAGCGGCGAAGTCCCCGGGAGTCCAAACGCAAGAAGATTCTGAAAAACTATCGCTTTTGAGTCTGGAGCGCGATCGGCTGAAGGAAGACCTGCGGCGCCAAACTGCTCTGACGGAATCTTTGCAGGCCCGCCTTGACAACACTCCCTCCGTGGATCAAGGGGTACTAGCGCGCCTCAACGATCGGATCGACTCCCTGATTGCCGAAAACAAACGGCTTCAGGCCGATTACGACTCGCAAGTCCGTAGAACAGCCGCAATGCAATCCGAAATGGTCCGCAAAGCCGATGATTCAGAGCATTTGGCGACGATTCAGGGACTGAACGACCGAATCGGCGTTTTGGAATCGGACAACAAAACGCTTCGTGAAGCCGCCAGCGCCCAGACCACTCAAATCGCGTTGCTGAAAGCCCAGATGGTCGCCGAAGCTGACAAATCGCAGGAGCTGGCAAAGATACAGGATCTTGAAAAACAGCTACAAGTCCTCACCAGCGGTAATGCAGGCCTCCAGTCCCGCTATCATGCCCAGGAATCTGAGATCACGCGCCTGAAAACGGCCCTCGCGAGCAAATCCGACAACAGCGCAGACCTTGCCACGATCGCAGATCTGAACGAACGCCTCCAGGCGCTTGAAAAAGACAACGCAGCGCTCCGCACCGTCTTCGCGGAAAAAGACAGGCAGATCGGAAATCTCAACGCCTCTCTTCTAAAAGCTCGTCAGGCATCCGAATCCGATCTATCTTCCCTGATGAAGGAAAAAACCGCCCTGCAAAGCGATCTGGACACGAAAACCCAGCGTCTCGTGGCTCTTGAACGGGCGCTTTTGGACCAAAAAAATACGCTTTCCGCGCAAACGAGTGAGAAAACCGAGGCTCTGTCCCGCGACCTTCTTGCCGCGCGAGAAACAAACGCCCGGATGACAACGAAGATTCAAACGCTGGAAAACGAAAACAAACGCTTGGCCACGGCCGTCGCCCAAAGGCCGAGCGCCGCTCCGATGCCGGACCAGCCGGAAAAAATCGCAACGTTATTGGCCCGGATCGACGGATTAGAGGCCCAAAACGGCCGTCTGATGGCCCAGATTGAAGACATCGCGTCTCCCGCAGCCGGCGAAATCTCTCAAAACAATGTCGATCAATCCGTAGCCTTGCTTTCCAAACTCAGGGCCGCCGAATCGGAACTTGCCTCCGTCTCTGGAGAGCGCGATCGTCTATCCGCGCAGTTGGACTCTCTTCGCGAGAACAGCGCCGACGGACGGGTTTCGGTGGCGACCAATGATTGGGATCTGGAAGAGGCCACCCGCCGCTTCAATGAAGCCGAGCGCGAAATTAACCGTTTGGGGGCCCAGCTGGAAGACGAACGTGCCCACTGGCAACGCGAGAAAAAAGAGCTGGAATATATGTTATTCGATCCGGAAATCGCCGAAAAATCGCAAATTGTGAAACTGCTTTCCCTCGAGGAAGAGCTTGAGGAAACGAAACTGGCACTGGCCGACGCCCGGACGAAACCATCGCCTGCCCCTGTCATGGTGCAAACCGGCACGGGCGAACCCCCTAGACAAAATGAAGGCGGAATCGGAGGAACAGGTCGCGCGGTCCCGCGCCCGGCGCACTCCCTCGCGCCCGCGCGTCTGGCGAACGATCTCTCGACGATGGCGCCCGCAGCCGGAACACCAACAAACCGCGCCTACGCATCAGGCGACGTCGTGCGGCAGGCCTTGCCAACAGCTTCCACCACCTTACCGAAACCCGCTCATAATTCGGGATTGTCCACCCTCCTCTCACAAGCCGGAATTAAGCCCTCCGGGCCGCTTGAACAAGTAGCCGCCCCGAAACAAGGAAACCTGGGCACCTATAGCTGGGATTCGGGCAGCCTTTACGGCAGCGCCGAACAAAAAGCGTTGAAAGACAGGAAACAGTTCGATACCTACGTCAACGACTATCTCAAAAAAACCGAGGGACGCTGTAGCGGCTCGTTCGCCGCCGTGCCCGCGCAAAGCTCCGAAACAGAAGCCATGCGCGTATCTTCTTACGAAATCGCCTGTCTCTCGGGCAGCGACGAAGCTGCTGCATCTCTCGTCTTTTACGACCAGGACGGGGTTTTCACCGCGATCGCCCATGAATCGGACATCGCGCACATGGATACGGCGATGGACGCTCGAGACCGCCTGGTGAGGGTTTTAACGACCGCGTCTCGATGAAATAGACCTTCCTGTTCCGAGATTAAGTCGCCTCGTCAGGAAAATGCCCATCAAAATCTTTCACAATCCGCTTCGCTTTAGACCAAAAACAGGGCCGCGAGTCCCAAAAAGGCGAAAAAGCCGACAACGTCCGTCACGGTGGTCAAAAAAACCGTTGAGGACAAGGCCGGATCCGAGCCCATTCGTTGAAGAAGGATCGGAATACCCGCCCCGAAAAACCCGGCCACGATCAAGTTGATGATCATCGCGACCGCGATAAGAGTCCCGATCATGGGAGAGGAAAACCATAGCCCCGCAGTCAAGCCGGTAATAATGGCGAAGGCCGCGCCGTTGAGAAATCCGACCAGCGTTTCCTTTCCGATGATCCGAAAGGCGTTGGCTCTCGAAATCTGGCGCGTCGCCAGGGCGCGCACAGCGACGGTCAGGGCTTGGGTTCCAGCGTTTCCGCCCATCGAAGCAACGATAGGCATCAACACGGCCAGCGCGACGACCTGCTGGATTGTCGCGTCAAACAGAGATATCACAAGCGAAGCGGCAATCGCTGTCAGAAGATTCACGAACAGCCACCGAAAGCGGGACGCCGTCGTTGATAAAACGGCGCGATATAAATCGCCCTGTTCGACCCCAGCCAGCCGCAAAAAGTCCTCATGTGCCTCTTCGTCGATGACGTCCACCACGTCGTCGATCGTGATGACGCCGATCAAACGGCTCTCTTCGTCGGTGACGGGTGCGGAGGTCAGGTTCTCTCGCCGAAAGATCTCGGCGACTTCTTCCTGGTCCATCGTGGCGGGTATCTGGTGGATGTTGTCGAGCGTCAAATCGCTCAGTTTTTCGTGGCGCCGGGCACGAATCAAACGTCCCAGCCGGATTTCCCCCGCGATCCGGTAAGCGGGCGTGATGACGAACAGGTCGAAAAAGTCGGTTGGCAATTCGTCCGCGGCCTCCCGCAGATAATCGATCGTCTTTCCCACGACCCAGAATTCGGGGATCGCGACGAATTCCCGGCTCATCAAACGGCCGGCGCTTTCTTCGGGAAAGGTCAGCCCTTCCTCGAGCGTCAAGCGTGTTTTCGCGGATAAATGATGAATGATCTCTTTTTGAAAGGGGGGATCGAAATCCTCTATGACGTGGAGCGCATCGTCGCTTTCCAGCGCCGCCAGAATATCGGCGACCTGGTCCGGAGGCATCAGCGCCATAGCCTGCCGCCGCAGTTCGGGATTCAGCTCCGCCAGCGCCTCGGGGACGAGGGCCGGTGCGAAATTTTCGAACAGGCTCGTTCGATGCTCCTCGGGAAGCTTTTCCAGAAGTTCAGCCGTATCGGGCGGACCCAACCGCCCCAGCGCGTCGATCACGCCCTCTTCGTGCCCGCTGCGCAGGGCGTCCTCAATATGGCGGATATCCGTGTCGCTTAGACCGACCGGGATTGCCACGGTTTCCGGGGCGGTAGGGACAATGTCCGGTTCAGCAAAAGCAGGATCGGTAACCATCGCTCCATTGTGCGGGCTTTCAAAAAGAAGCGCAATCGGGTTGCTCTGTTTTTTTCGCGCCTGCTTCTTCCCCGCTTGCGCGGGGGCGGGCTTTGCGGTTATAAGAAACGCTTCAACAAAAGACTGATCAGAGGGATGTCATACGCCATGCACGCTTATCGCACGCACACTTGCGGGGAATTACGCAAGACCCATGAAAACGAGACTGTTCGCCTGTCCGGCTGGGTCGGCCGCAAGCGCGACCATGGCGGGGTGCTGTTCATCGATCTGCGCGATACGTACGGAATAACGCAATGCGTCGTAGACGAAGGTTCGCCCTTACTGGCCGCGGTCGAAAAATGGCGCCCCGAAAGCACGATCACGGTTACCGGAAAGGTCCGCCGCCGCCCCGGCGAGACGGCGAACGCGAACCTGCCGACCGGGGATATCGAAGTGTATATCGACGAAGCCGTGTTGCAGGGCCCGTCCGAGGTGATTCCGTTTCAGGTCGCCGAAGACGACAGCGCGGGCGAAGAAATCCGGCTGAAGCACCGGTTTCTCGATCTGCGGCGAGAAAAAATGCAGCGCAATATCCGTCTGCGGAACGATGTGATTACGTCCTTGCGCCTACGCATGAAGGAACAAGGGTTTCAGGAATTTCAAACCCCCATCCTGACGGCTAGCTCGCCCGAAGGAGCACGAGACTTTCTGGTGCCGAGCCGGATGCATCCGGGGAAATTTTATGCCCTACCGCAAGCGCCGCAGCAATTTAAGCAGCTTTTGATGATGTCCGGATTCGACCGGTATTTCCAGATTGCACCCTGTTTTCGGGACGAGGATTCCCGCGCCGACCGTTCCCCGGGTGAGTTTTATCAGCTGGATATGGAGATGAGCTTCGTCACGCAGGAAGATATCTTCGGTGTCATGGAACCCGTCATGCAAGGCGTGTTTGAAGAATTTTCAGATTTCACCGGCAAAAAACACACGGTGACGCAGGCGCCTTTCCCGCGCATTCCGTATCGCGAGGCGATGCTAAAATACGGTTCGGACAAGCCGGACCTCCGCAACCCGCTGGAAATCGTGGACGTTACCGAGATTTTCGCCCGCGATGACGTGGAATTCAAGGCTTTCAAGGGGATCATCGACAAAGGCGGCGTCGTCCGCGGGATCAAGGCCTCTGCGGTCAGCGACAAACCCCGGAGCTTCTTCGACAAGCTCAACGACTGGGCCCGCGGAGAGGGGGCCGTTGGGCTGGGGTATATTTTGTTTGCCGACGGGGAGGGCAAGGGCCCGATCGCCAAATTCGTGCCGTCTGCGGCGCAGGACGCCTTAAAACAGCTGCTCGAACTGGAAAACGGTGACGCGGTTTTCTTCGTCTGCGATACCGAAAGCAAAGCTGCGACCATGGCTGGAAAGGCCCGCAACGCGATTTGCGATGCGCTGGATATCCGCGAAAAAGGCGTATTCAAATTCTGCTGGATCGTCGACTTCCCGATGTACGAGCTGGACGAGCAAACGAACAAAATCGAATTCTCCCACAACCCGTTTTCCATGCCGCAAGGCGGGCTGGAGGCGCTGGAAACCCAGGCACCGCTGGATATTCTCGCCTGGCAATACGACATCGTATGCAACGGGGTAGAGCTGTCCTCCGGCGCGATCCGGAACCACCGACCAGACATCATGGAGAAAGCTTTTTCGATCGTCGGCTACGGTCGCGACGTCTTGGAAGAAAAATTTGGCGGCATGCTCAAGGCGTTGTCCTTCGGCGCGCCGCCGCACGGCGGAGTCGCCCCGGGCGTGGACCGGATCGTGATGCTGCTCGCCGACGAGCCTAACATCCGGGAAGTCATTTGTTTCCCGATGAACCAGCAAGCCGAAGATCTCCTGATGGGCGCGCCGTGCGAGGCCACGCCGGATCAGCTCAAAGACCTGCATATCAAGCTGAACCTTCCGAAGGAAAAGGTCAAAACGGACGAAGCGGCTTGATTCATAAAGCCCGGAGCCATTAAAGCCAGGCCCTAGATCGCTTTCGCGACACCGTTTTCCGACCGGTTGACGTTCGCTGACGATTCCAGCAATTTTTCGGCGGCGGCCCGGGATTCCGGCGTTATCGAAGCACCGGAGAGCATCCGGGCGATTTCCTCCCGGCGTGGATCAGCCTCCGTTAAGGGTAAAATCGTGGTTGTCACGTCGGCCGCGCCTTCCTTCCGGACGATGTAATGGTGATCTGCCCGGGCCGCGACTTGCGGCGCATGGGTCACCACCAAGGTCTGGCGCGCGGCGGCCAGCCGGGCCAAACGATCCCCGACCGCCGCTGCGGTCGCACCCCCGATGCCAGTATCGACCTCGTCGAAGATCAAAGTCCGCGCGGCCCCCGTCTCGGCCATTACGACCTTGAGCGCCAGCATAAAGCGGGCCATCTCTCCGCCAGAGGCAATCTTGCTAAGCGGTCCCGGCGCGATGCCCGGATTGGTCGCGACCAAAAACCGCACCTGATCCGCCCCGGCGGGGCCCCATTCTGCCTCCGCTAACGGCTCTACGCTTGTTTCAAATCGGGCTTTTTCCAGCTTCAGCGGCGGCAATTCCTCGGCGACCAGCGCATCGAGACGCGCAGCGGCCTTTTGCCGCGCCGTGGATATTTGAACACATCGCGTGACATACGCTGCTTTCAGACGGGCCGCCTCCGTCTCAAGCGCCGCTAGCCGACCGTCTTGCTGATCGATACAGGCAAGCCGGGCCGCGAGTTCTTCGCGCATGGCAGGCAGATCCTCCACAGCGCAATCATGTTTACGGGCCTGCGCACGCAGGGCGAAAAGCCGGTCGTCGATCGTCTCAAGGGATTCCTCGCATTCCGACAGATCGGCCGACAGAGATTGAATCCCCGCAAGCGCCTCTTGCAACTCAGCCCCCGCCCGGTCGAGCGCCGCCAGAATCCCTGCCCCATCCTCCCCGGCGCGGATCAGGGCCCGTCCGGCTGTTCCCACGATGTTTTCAGCCTCGTTCAGCCCTTCATAGCCCGTATGAAGCGCGGCCAGAATCTGCTCCCGCCGCATCAGGCGATCGCGCAACGTTGCCAGTCTTTCTTCCTCTCCGGTTTCAGGAGCCAGCGCGTCGAGATCCTCGCATGATTGCCGGAGATAGTTTTCGTCGCGGCGCGCCTGATCCATCGCCTCTCGTTCCGTCGCCAGCCGCGCTTCGGCGTCTTTCCACTCATCCCAAAGCCGCCGCAGGGCTGGCCGGTCGATCCCCGCGTAATCGTCGAGAATTCCTCGGTGGGTTCCCGCATCCAGTAAGCCCTGCGTTTCGAACTGGCCGTGAATTTCCACCAGCGTCTCACCGAGAGACCGCAACAAACCGGCACTGACAGGTTGATCGTTGATAAAGGCGCGGGACCGGCCGTCCGGCGATAAACTCCGACGCAAGATTAGCGTGGTGTCCTCCGGAATCATCGCCTCTCGCAAAAGAGCCATCGCGGGATGATCTGACGGCAGCATGTCAAAGACGGCCGTAACCTGCGCCTGATCGGCCCCCTTGCGGACTAGGCGGGTCTCGGCCCGGGTCCCCAGCGCCAATCCCAAAGAATCGAGCAAGATGGACTTCCCCGCCCCGGTCTCCCCGGTCAAAGCCGAAAAACCGGCCCCGAACGTCATCGCCAGCCGGTCGATCAACACGATGTTCTGAATAGTCAGAGCGGTGAGCATGAAAGGATTATAGCGTTTTCCCTACGAATAACGAGACAGAAAAACCGCGCGGGCCGTCTTTCATTCCTTGCTTTGGGAGACTTTCTTTTTTGTTGGTTTTTTAAGGTTTTTTTTGGTCTCTTCATAAAACGGGCTGGCTTTATAGGTTTCGATCGCAAAGCCCAGCAAAACACCGATAACCGCAGCGACCGGAACAGCCAGCAACATACCAACGATCCCGAACAAGGCCCCGCCGGCCAGAAGAGCAAATAAAATCCACAGCGGATGCAAGCCGACGCTTTTTCCCAAAAGACGCGGCGTCAGGAAATTTCCTTCGACGAACTGCCCGACCAGAAAGATACCCGCGATGATGCCGGTGTAAAGCCATTCACCGCTTTGGAACCAGGCGACGACGACCGCGACGACCAGCCCCGTCGTCGAGCCGACCATCGGAATAAGAGATAAAACCCCGGCCATCAATCCGATCAAAAACCCGTATTTCAACCCCGCGATCGTCAGCGCCAGCGCGTAGATCACCGCCAGCGCAAAAGCCACGGTTACCTGTCCCCGGACGAAACCGGACAGCTTCGCGTTGATCCGCCCCATCAGCATCGTGACCGTCGCGTAGTATTTCCGGGGAAGCAGCCGGTCAATCCAGTCCGTCATGGTTTGCCATTCCTTCATCATAAAAAAGGCCGTAACGGGAGTCAGCACCAGCACCGATACAAAGCCGACCAACGCCTGTCCGCCCGTCGCGATGGCCGCGCTGCCGCCCGCGAGAAACCCGGCGCCCCCCTCCAGAATCTTCGCAGCATTGTCCTTCAGCGTTTCCTGATAGCTTGCCAGATCGCCGTTTCCGAAGCGTTCCGTCATCCAGCCCATATAGGGCGCCGCCCATGCCATGATACGCTCCGCGATTGCCGGCGCGGAATCGGCCAGCTGCAAGAGCTCCCGATAGATCAACGGCACAAGCGCCGCGATCACCCCCAGAACGAACAGGAAAAACAAGCCTAAAATCAACAATGCCGCCCACAGGCGGGAAACCTTCCAACGGGCAAGCCGCTCCACAAGCGGCTCCAGAAGATACGCGATCGCAGCGCCCAGAACAAAGGGCAACAACACTCCCTTGAACAGCCAGACAAACAATAAAAACGCCGCAAACGTACCGGCCCAGAAATAAAAATGCGTGCGGACGGTCATGGCTGTGCTTTGTCTTTATCCGCTTGGTCTTCCGGTCCCGCGGACACGCCGGAGACCCGGAGCAAAACGCCCTCCACGGCGGTCACCGTGACCCGGGTGCCGGCGGGATAGTCCTCCGCCGCGGCTATTTTCCAAATACTGTCGTCGACCTTGATCTTCCCGTGCCCGTTCACGACCGGTTCGGCCAGCGTAAAATGCCGCCCGATATATTGCTCCCCGCGGCGGTTGAGCGCCGCTTCGTCGGTTTTTTGCGGATTTTTCTTACGCCACATGCGCCAGCCCAAAAACGAGGCCAGAAACAAAACCGCCCATATTGTCAGCTGCGCATGCCAGAACAGCGCGGGAACGACCAGCATCAAAAGCGCGACGGCCAGCGCCGCCACCCCCAGCCAGATCAGGAAGAAACCGGAGACCAGCATCTCGAGAATCAGCAGCACCAGCCCGACGATTCCCCAGTGCCAAAATTCAATCATAGACGGATCAAAATTTTCGATCATGCCGCTTTATCCTTTCCAAACGCTTCCTTCGCGATTTCAGCCACGCCGCCCAGCGCCCCGATGACGTTGGAGGCCTCGACCGGCAGGAACAGGATTTTCTGGTTCGGAGAATTTGCGAACTTGCCCAGCGTCTTCACGTATTCCTGCGCGACGAAATAATTGACGGCCTGTACGTTTCCACCCGCGATGGCCTGAGAAACATCACGGGTCGCCTGCGCTTCGGCGGCGGCCTGGCGCTCCCGGGCCTCGGCGTCGCGGAAAGCCGCTTCCTTACGGCCCTCGGCCTCGAGAATAGCGGATTGCTTTTCCCCTTCGGCCCGCAGAATAGCGGATTGGCGATCTCCCTCGGCCTCCAAAATGACGGCCCGTTTTTCCCGTTCGGCTTTCATCTGACGCGCCATGGAATCGACCAGATCGCGCGGGGGCGTAATGTCCTTGATCTCGATCCGCGTAACCTTGACCCCCCAAGGGGCCGTCGCGTCATCCACGATCGATAAAAGCCGCGCGTTGATTTGGTCCCGTTCGGATAGCAGCTCATCCAGATCCATCGAGCCCATCACCGTCCGGATGTTGGTCGTGGTCAGGTTCAAAATCGCGCGCTCCATATCCCGGACTTCGTAGGCCGCCTTGGCCGCGTCGAGCACCTGATAGAACACGACCCCGTCAACCTCGATCAACGCGTTGTCCTTGGTGATGACTTCCTGCGAGGGGACGTCCAGAACGTTTTCCATCATATTCATCCGGGCGCCGATCATATCCGCGAAGGGAATGATGAAGTTCAGACCCGGCCGCATCGTGTGCGTATACTTCCCGAAACGCTCGACGGTGAATTCATAGCCCTGAGGGACGGACTTGATCCCCATAAACAGGATCGCAACGGCGAAAACGACAAAGACAAGAACGAAAATTTCCATGATAGCTGAATCCTTTGTGAACGGGGTGTCTTCCATCCTGTCATCCCTGCGAAGACGGGGATGGCAACCGTCGTCATCCTAAAACGATTCGCTCGTTTTCCGAAACAGCAAATAGCTCTGTTTCCGGCCGGCAGCGATGCCTTTTTGCTCGTAGCGGGTCGGGATCCAGCCAGGCGGCGGGGTTTGCCAGTCCGCGGCCTTCTCGGCGGTCCATTGAAAAGCCGGATGGCCGATGGCCTGCGTGAGCATCCATTCGGCCAGGTCGTCCACGTCCGTCGTCATGGTCAAAAGCCCCCCGGGCTTCAGGACCCTGGCGCATTTATCCAGATTCGCCTGCGAGATGATCCGGCGTTTATGATGGCGCGTTTTCGGCCACGGATCGGGGTTCAGGACATAGATCTCGTCGAGGCTATCCCCCGTCAAATGATCGACAACCTCCATTGCATCATCCATCCAGACACGAACATGGTCATTTTTTTCATCTTTGATCGTCTTCAAAAATGCGGCCATGCCGTTAACGAAGGGCTCGCAGCCGATAAAGCCGTCATCGGGGCGCGTGCGCATCATTGCCGCGACGTGCTCCCCGTTCCCGAACCCGATTTCCAGCACGGTCTTGTGGGGCACGAAGGGAAAGAGAGCGGAAGGATTGATCAAATCGCCCTCTCCCGAGGAGAGAGGGATTTCAATTTCCAGCCGTGGCAATAATTCGTTCAGCACCGCCTGCCGCGCCTTGTTCAAAGACCGGCCCGTCCGACGGCCGTAGAGGCGCCGGGGTTGTCGTTGCTCCGACGAATAACTAACCAAGAGCCCCCCGCAAATCGTCCACCAAATCCGTAACCTCCCAGCTAAACCCGCCATCGGAGTCCGGGGCGCGGCCGAAATGACCGTAGGACGCCGTGCGGGCATAGATCGGGCGACGCAGCGTCAGACGCTCGACAATCCCACGGGGGGAGAAATCCATCACCCTGTCAAGCGCCCCTACCAAAGCGGTCTCCGGCACTGTGCCGGTGCCGTGCGTGTTGACATAGAGCGAGAGCGGCTTGCTGACCCCGATCGCGTAAGACAGCTGGATCGTGCAACGCTCCGCATAGCCCGCCGCGACGATGTTCTTCGCTGCGTAACGCGCGGCATAGGCGGCACTGCGGTCCACCTTGGAGGGATCCTTCCCCGAAAAGGCGCCGCCCCCGTGCGGACAAGAGCCGCCATAGGTATCCACGATGATCTTCCGCCCCGTGAGCCCCGCATCACCCACGGGCCCGCCGATGACGAACCGGCCGGTTGGATTGACGTAAAAAGCATTTTCCGGACACATCCAGCCCTCCGGCAGAACGTCCAGCACGTGCGGACGAACCATTTCCCGAACGGCTTCCTGCGAGACGCTTTCGTCGTGCTGGGTCGAAACGACAACGGAGGTCGCGCGTACAGGCCGCCCTTCCCGGTATTCCAGCGTGACCTGTGATTTCGAATCCGGGCCCAGCGCGGGCAACGCCCCGGAATGCCGCGCCTCGGCGAGCGATTTCAAAATCTGATGGGAATAATGGATCGCCGCTGGCATGAGTACATCGGTCTCGCGAGAGGCGTAACCGAACATAATCCCCTGATCGCCGGCCCCTTCGTCTTTCCCTTCAGCGGAATCGACCCCCATTGCGATATCGGTGGACTGGTTGTGGAGCCGGACGTCCACCCGGGCATCGCGCCAATGAAAACCGGGCTGTTCGTAGCCGATCTCCTTCACCCGTTTGCGGGCGATGTCTTCGATGACGGCTGGTGTGATTTCGGCAGGCCCCCGGGTTTCTCCGATAACGGCGATATAATCCGTGGTGACGACCGTCTCGGCCGCCACGCGGCTGTGTGGGTCCAGGGTCAGAAAGTGATCCAAAACGGCGTCGGATATCTGATCGCAGATCTTGTCCGGGTGCCCTTCGGAAACGGACTCGCTGGTAAACAGATAATCTTGAAGCCCGGCATGTGGCTGACGCATCGGTGTAGGCTTTCTCTTTTGGGTTAAAACCAGAACGAGAAAGTCTAGCCGCAAGACGATCCAGGCGCAAGCGCGGTCGCCTTATTTCCCTGCCTGAAGAATATCGGCCATGGACTTGATCGTCTTCAAAAGTTCCCGACGGCTTTTGGCGTCTGTCACCGCGTAATAGGCCCGAACCAGCTCCAGCGTTTCCTTGCTGTGCAAGCGATCGTCGTCGATGATTTGCTCCTGATCGTTGTCGCTCAGCCCCGTATAGCCAAGCATACGACCGTCACCGGACTCGGAAAACTTTTCGAAAAAGTAAGAAACCGGCACATCCAGAATTTTGCTGAACTGATACAGACGGCTGGCGCTAACCCGGTTGGTACCGCGTTCGTATTTCTGAATTTGCTGAAACGTCAGATTGACGGCCTCTGCCAGTTTTTCCTGACTAATCCCCAAAAGAGAGCGCCGCATGCGTATGCGAATCCCGACATGCACATCAACCGGGTTTGGTTGACGACCGCCGCTGTCGTCCACATCATGCGCCTCACGTTTCTTTTCTTTTATGCTATGCTTGGCCATATCTGATCCCTTGTTTTCAATAAAAACCACCCCCACAGCACTTCTTTAGCAGATAGATACATATGCATGCAAGTTATGACTTTTCAACTATACTAAGGGACTATTTTATTCGTCCAAAGGTTGTAAAATAGAGTAGAAAGAAAAACGATAAAACAAAAACAAAAGAAATACTTCTTATCCATCCATATAACGACGTCTTCTCCACAGAAAAGGGCAGAGCAACCGTCGCACGTTCCTCTCGCAGCAGATCGGTCTGCGCGACGACTCGTCCCTTTGAATCAATAACGCCCGAAACGCCTGTGTTCGCAACCCGGACGACGGGAACGCCCTCCTCCAGCGCACGGAAACGGGCGGTGGAGAAATGTTGGTAAGGACCCGGGCTGTCGCCATACCAGGCGTCGTTTGTGACGTTGACGATCCATTTAGGGCGTCTTGGGCCTTTTTCAACCACCGCGCCGGGGAAAATGACCTCGTAGCAGACCAGCGGCGAGAAGGGCGGCAAATCGAGCACAGTCGCGGTCTCGGGGCCGCGCCCGGCGGAAAATCCCTCAAACCCCGTCACCGGACCGAAGGAAAACAGTTCTTGAAAGGGAATATACTCTCCGAAGGGTACAAGATGGCTCTTATTGTACACGGCCAACGGAAAAAGCTCCCGGTCATAGACCACCAGACTGTTGTAATACCCTTCTTTTTCCGCCCGCAACAGGCCGGTCATCAGATAAACAGGGCCCGGGTACCCGGCCAAAACCCGGCGTATGGCCGCGACGGCCTGCTCGTCTCTAAGAAAACCTGTATGGATAGAGGTCTCCGGCCAGATCACGACCGTCGTATGCCCCGGTTTATCCTCCCCCGGACGGCTTTCCGAAAGCGAGAGTAAGGTGTCGAGATTTTCCCGGGCACGGGCGGGATCCCACTTCTCGGCCTGAGCGATATTCGGCTGAACCAGAAGCAGGACAACGGCATTCTTCTCTGCGTCGTCTTTCTCCGGCGCGGCCAGGCGGGAAACCCCATAGCCATAAGCCGCCGCAAAGCTGGCCGCCACAAGTCCAAAAAACAAAGCCTTCCGGGCAAAAGAAGCGTTCCAAAGAGTCAAAAATCCCGGAAAGCCTGCCCAGAAGATCGTGATCGTCGTCAGGCTGTAGATTCCGATCGGCGCGGCCAATTGGGCGATCGCCCACAGATGCGTCCAGCCATAACCGTACAAATTCCAGGGGAAACCGGTCAGAATATGCCCGCGCAGCCATTCCGCCAGTCCGAAAAGCGCCGTAAACAGAAAAAACCGGCCCGGAGCACTCGTGGAAAGACGCCCCGCTCGCCAACTCAGCACCGCAGCCACCGCGGTAAAAACCGACAACAGCAACGGCAACCCGGCAACCGCGAGGGGCCAGGCCCAACGATACGACTCGTTCCCCGGCACCAAAAGCGCGTTCCCGATCCACCACAGACCGAGCAAGTGAAACCCGAACCCGAAAAGCGCGCCGGACAACAAGGCCTCTCTCCCCGATCTGGCCCGATCCAACGCGATATAGAACAGGGAAAATCCGGCAAACATAAACGGCCACAGCCCCCAGGGGGACATCGCCGGCACCAGCGACAAGCCCGCAATAAAAGCAAAAAACAGCCGCGCCCCGGAGCG
>JAGRJZ010000054.1 GCA_020442505.1 Alphaproteobacteria bacterium
CTTTATCCCGAAAAGCCGATTTACGACATTCCGGCTTACCCCACCATCAACGGCCAGGAACTGACCGACAGGCTGATGGAACAGATCAAACCGTTCGACCCGGTCTTTCACCTCTCGCAAATGGTCACGGGTCTGGAAAAGCAGGCTGACGGAAAATGGCGGGTCACCACGGACGAAGGAACCGTGCTGGAGGCGCCCGTGGTCGTGATCGCGGCCGGTGGCGGAACCTTTATGCCGAAAAAGCCCAACCTGCCGGATCTGGAGGCCTATGAAGGCACCTCCGTTTTCTACGCCGTGCGCAAGATGGAGCTGTTCAAAGACAAAAACATCCTGATCGCCGGCGGCGGGGATTCCGCGCTGGACTGGACGCTAAACCTTCAGCCGATCGCGCAATCTGTCTCCCTGATCCACCGCCGGCCGGATTTCCGTGCCGCGCCGGACAGCGTCAACAAGATGCAGGCCCTGGCCGCGGAGGGAAAAATCACCTTTCACGTCGGGGATCTAAAGGGCCTGAAGGGCACGAACGGTCAGGTCGAAGCCGTCCTGGCCGAATCGAAGGAAGACGGGGCCTTCGAAATCCCCTGCGATACGTTCATGCCCTTTTACGGCCTGACGATGAAGCTCGGCCCGCTGGCGGAATTCGGGCTGAAGCTGACGGAAGACAACCTGATCCCCGTCGATACGGAGAAATTTGAAACTTCCACGCCGGGCGTGTTCGCGATCGGGGATATCAACTGGTATCCGGGGAAATTAAAGCTGATCCTTTCCGGTTTCCACGAAGCGGCCCTGATGGCCCAAGCCGCGTTCCGTTACTGCTTCCCCGACAAGAAACTGCGGTTCCAGTACACGACATCCTCCACCAACCTCCAAACGAAACTGGGGGTGAAGGAGTAACCGGCCCATGCCCTCATTCAACGTTATTGACGCTGCCGGGAATGGTTACCGGACCATATGGGAGGAGCGCTTCTATCTGCTCAGGCTTGCCCTGGTCCCGGTTCTGATCAAGCTGGTTTGCCAGATCACCGTGATCGCGCTAGGGTGGGAGGAGCACATGTTCCGCCAGGCGCTGGTAATGCTGCCGTCCTTTTTCGCGGAAGGCTGGATGGTCGCGCATCTGGTGCGTCTGATCTATCTGGGGCATCGCTGGCCCTTTCGCCCCAGCGGCGACGAAGCCCGGGACATGGCCATGATCGCGATGCGGGCGCGCGGCGTGATCGGGGGCATGCTGACCTTTACCGTGATCCGGTTTTTGCTGGCGGGGCTGGTCGGCGTGTTTCTGATGATCGAGCCCTCCGTTATGCCGCCCGAAATCGCCGAGCACCCGACCCATGCGGAGCTATCCGTGTCCGGCCCGGCGATGCTGGGCGGGTTGTTTTTACTGGTTGCGTCCTTATGGGCGTTTCGGCTTTTATGGCTTTACGTTCCGGCGGCGGTGGACTACCCGTTGGGACGATTTTTGCGACGCTTGCGGGGGTTCTCGGTGTCGATCCACATGCTGGGGGCGTGGATGATCGCCGCGGTTCCGGTTTTTTTCGTGATGATGTCCCTGTTATCGATCTTGTTCGGTCCCTACCAACCCGGCACCGCGCCCGAGGGCGTTCAGTTTCTCGGGGCGTGTCTGGTGGTTGTTTTGGACACGGTGGCGACCCTGACCACAACCGCCGCCATTGCGTGCGGCCTGAAGCCGTTTATCGTGGAAACATCGAAAAAGTCTTGAACGGAGCGATTCGCGCTTAGCCGACGATCTCGTCATCCGCGAAGAAAAAGGCGATCTCCGTTGCCGCGTTTTCGAGGCTGTCGGAGCCGTGAACCGAATTTTCTCCGATATCCAGGGCGAAGCTTTTGCGGATCGTGCCTTCGGCGGCCTCGGCCGGGTTCGTCGCGCCCATGACCTCGCGGTTTTTGGCAACGGCGTTTTCACCTTCCAGAACCTGTACCACGACCGGGGCG
>JAGRJZ010000055.1 GCA_020442505.1 Alphaproteobacteria bacterium
TCGGACTGGCGCAGCTTTACCAGATTCGTGGGCGGATCGGGCGATCAAAGCTGCGGGGCTATGCGTATCTAACCTATGATCCAGGGAAAAAGCTGACCGACCAGGCCATGAAACGGCTGGAGGTGATCGAGACGCTGGATACGCTGGGCGCTGGGTTTCAACTTGCATCGCACGATATGGATATCCGCGGGGCCGGGAATTTGCTGGGCGAGGAACAATCCGGCCATATTCGGGAGGTCGGCGTGGAGCTGTACCAGCAGATGCTGGAGGAAGCCGTCGCGGCCGCGCGGGAAGGGCTTGACTGGGAAGGCGGAGAAGTCGCCGAAGAAAAATGGTCCCCGCAGATCAATGTCGGAATGTCTGTTTTGATTCCAGATGGATACGTAGAAGATTTAAATGTTCGTATGAGTTTGTACAGACGGTTGTCGGAACTGCATGACAAGGAAGCCATTGAAGCCTTCGCCGCCGAACTCATCGACCGGTTTGGGCCGATTCCGGAGGAGGTTGAGAATCTCCTGCAAATCGTCGAGATTAAACAGCTGTGCAAACAAGCCGGGGTAGATCGCGTCGAGGCCGGGCCGAAGGGCGCGGTTATCGGATTTTACAAGGATACGCCGCCGCATATTCCGGCGCTGATGGGGTGGATGCAGGAAAAGGGTGGGGCGCTTAAACTTCGGCCCGATCAGAAGCTCGTCGCGATTCGGCAATGGGATACCCCCGCCCAGCGGGTGAAGGGGGTTCGAAGTTTGATGCGGGAGATGGCCTGTCTTGTTTGATAAACAGGACAGGCCGAACGAGGCACCGTCTAAAACGATCCCGCTTGGTTGTCGTCCTCGGCGCCCGATGACTTGCTTTCGATTCCGCTGTTCATGAAGTTGCTAAAATCAAATCCAGAGGAAGGTCCCTGCATGCTCATCTCGGAATCCCGCTGCCGGGCTTCCGCGGCTTCGGCTTCCTGTTGGGCTTTAATCTGGTCCGGGTCTTTGCCCTGCGCCTTTAAGGCTTTACGATAGGCCGTGTCAAGCTCGGCATAGGTGCAAAGCCCCAGATCAACCGGATGACGTGGCTTGATGTTTGACATGTTCGCGTGGGTCCGTTCCCGGATCGCGGCGATGGTTGGCTTCGTGGTGCCGACCAGTTTGCAAATCTGGGAATCCGCAAGCTCTGAATGATTCTTCAGAAGGTAGGCAATGGCATCCGGCTTGTCGCCGCGTTTTGACACGGGGGTGTAACGGGGTCCCTTCGAACGGAGTTTGACGACCGGAATGTCGCCGCGCGGCTTTGAGCGTTTCATGACATAGGTCGAATCGGCCTTGGCTTTTTCAAGCTCTTCCGCCGTTGTTTCGTTATGTTTAACCGGGTTGCGTCCCACGATTCCAAGGCCGACCTCTTCATCTGCGAGCGCCTGAACCTCAATCGCGTGCAAGCCGGTAAAAGCTGCGATCTGCTCGAATGTCTGGCCCGTATTTTCAATCAGCCATATGCTGGTTGCCTGAGGCATTTTCAGGCCTTGCGGTTCGGGTTGTTTGGCAGCCATCGTCTGGTTCTCCTGAAAAATAAAGGTTTTCCGTCCCCGGTCCCCGGTGTTTCACAGGGCGGCTCCGCTGCGGCAAAGCTGTCGGGGAGACGGCCGCACTATAAAAAACTCTGCAACGAAAATCCAGAAGTTTTTTCCCTGTTTTCGTTATACGTCAAGATCCTCGACGAAGGCTGCGTTGTCCTGAATGAAACGAAAACGTTCTTCGGCGTTGCGGCCCATCAGGCGCTCGACAAGCCGGTCGGTTTCGGCCGCGGAGGAGGGGGCGCTGGCGGCTGCCAGATCTTCCTCCTCGGTCAACGCCATTTCAGCCGTCAAACCCAACGCGGCCATCGCGTCGGGCAGGGTCACGCGGATAAGCGTCCGTGTTGCGGGGTTCATCGTGGTCTCTTTCAGCTGCCTGGCGGGCATTTCCCCGAGCCCTTTGAAACGACTGACATCGACCTTCGTCTTGCCCTTGAAGGTGGTCGCCATCAAGTTGTCCTTATCCGCATCGTCCATCGCATAGGCGCTGATATTGCCGGCGGCCAGACGATAGAGCGGCGGTTGGGCCAGATATAAATGCCCCTCTTCGATCAGTCCGCGCATCTGCGCGTAGAAAAACGTGATCAGAAGGGCGGCGATATGCGCCCCGTCCACGTCCGCGTCCGTCATGATAATGATCTTTTCATAGCGGAGTTTAACCGGATCGAACTCCCGCCCCATCCCGCAGCCCAGGGCAAGGGTCATATCCTGGATCTCCTGATTGGCTCGGATCTTGTCTTTCGTTGCGCTCACGACGTTCAGAATTTTTCCACGCAGCGGTAAGATAGCCTGCGTTTCCCGATTGCGCCCCTGTTTTGCCGAGCCGCCCGCGGAATCTCCCTCGACGATAAACAGTTCCGTTCCTTCGGCGTTTTGGCGCGCGCAGTCGGCCAGTTTCCCGGGAAGGCGGAGCTTGCGCGTTGCGCTTTTTCGGGCGGTTGCCCGGTCTTCGCGGCGGCGTTGGCGCTCTTCGGCCTTTTCAATCAGGGCGTCGAGGAGTTGACGGCTCATCTGCGGGTCGGATGAGAGCCAGTGGTCGAAATGATCCTTAATTGCCGCGTCAACCAGGCGCGTGACCTCTGTACTCGCGAGTTTTTCCTTGGTTTGTCCCTGGAATTGCGGGTCACGGATGAACACCGATAACAGGATCGCTGCACCGTCCATTACGTCATCGGCAGTGATAATGGCTGCTTTTTTGTTTCCAGCCATCTCTCCGTAAGCTCTCAACCCCCGGGGCAAAGCCGTTCTCAGACCCGACTCATGGGTCCCTCCCTGCGGGGTCGGAACCGTGTTGCAATAGGAGTGCGTGAATCCTTCGCCGTCAGCGGGCCAGGCGATGGCAAATTCGACCCGTCCCTCGTCGTCGGGAAGCATCGCTTGACCCGCGAAGGGAGGCGGCGTCAATGTCACGCGCCCATGAAGTGATTCTGTAAGAAAATCAAGTAAACCATTGGGAAATTTAAAAATATCTTCCGCAGGAATTTTGCTGTCGGGTTTGATCTTCTCCGGAACGCAGTGCCAGCGTATTTCGACTCCGCGGAATAAATAAGCCTTTGAACGGGCCATTTGATATAACCAGGCCGGTTTCAGCTTCGCCTCCGCGCCGAAAATTTCGGGATCCGGGTGAAAATGGACGGTCGTGCCCCGGCGGTTATGGACGCTTCCGAGGGATTCAAGCTTCGACGTCGGCAATCCCCGCGCGTAAGATTG
>JAGRJZ010000056.1 GCA_020442505.1 Alphaproteobacteria bacterium
AAAAAAACTAGTCTTTTAACGGCCGGGCTGGTCGGGCTGTTTCTCGCGGCCCTTCTCGTCACGCAAAGCCGCGGCGGGTTTCTGGCCTGTCTTCTGGCGGGCGGCGTTTTTCTGCTCGGGACCGTTCCGCAAGGGAGCCTGTCCGGGCGCAAGCTGTGGGGGCTTTTTTGCATCGGAGCCCTTGTCCTTCTGGCCTTGTCGTTTCAAAAGGGGCGGGCACCGGCTGCGGAGATCGTCTCCTCTCTTCCGGCCATCGGCGCGACGGCCACCGTCACGGGACGGACGGCCTTGTGGGAATCCGGAAGAGCCATGTTCATGGATCATCCGTTGCTGGGAACGGGTCTGGCAAGCTTTCCCTATTATTACGGCCGCTACCGCAACCCGCTGGATACCAGCGACGGTTATTTCGTGCACATGGACCCGCTCCAATTCGCGATTGAAACGGGGATTTTAGCGCCTATCCTGTTCTACGGGTTTTTACTGGCGGTTCTGCTGAGGACGCTTGGCGCGCTCAGCCACGCGGGTCTGGCGCGCGGCCAGCGTCTCGGGATTTTGACGCCGTTTTGCGCCTTACTGACATTAGCGCTCCACAGTCATATCAGCTTTCATCTTTATATGCTGCCCGTTTTAATTCTGGCCGCGCTTTTACTGGCCTTCTGGCACCGCGCGGCAGAAAGCATAACGCCACAAACAACGCCCTGTCTTGTCTTTCCCCCTCGCGGCAAAATCGCAACTGTGGTTTTTGTCGGCGGATGCGTATTTTTCGCCGTTGCGGGATTATGGGTCGCCCGGGCAGGTCTCGAGACGTATTTCGTCACACAGGCCCGGCAAGCCATGGCGGCGCGGGACTTTCCTGCCGGCAAGACGGCGATCGACAGGCTGTGCCGCTTCGGTCCGGCGACCTCCTTTCGCTGCGGTCAATATCAGGCGCTCTGGGACCTGGACAGACTGGAGAGCGATCCCTCTTTGCGCACAGACGAACGGATCGCCTTGATCCGGCGCGCTTTTCGTTCTCTGGACACGGCGGAACACTACCACCCGGCGTTTTCCCGGATTCCCTATATCCGGGCGCAGCTTTACCTGGCAAGCGGGGATGACGGCGCTGCGATTGCCGCATTGACGAAGGCGATCGCGATGAATCCCGTTTTTCTGGAAGCCTGGAGGCTTCTGGCATCGATCTATAAAAATCGCGGCGAGACGCGCAAGGCCATCGACACGCTGCATCAGGCGATGCTTTGGCCCCGTCCGCGCGATCCGGCGTCGGAGATCGACCTGCTGATGCGTATCGCTTTTTTATACCGGGATATAGGAGACGTCGATCATTACGACATTTATTTCTTCCGAGCCCGGGACATCGCGGAAAAACAGAAAAAGCGCCACTATAGTCACTTGAACAATCAATGATACATATTTGATGACGTCATCGATAGATTTTTCATGGTTGTATTGCCTGATTTTTTTGAGTGCACCGAAGTCTTGTTCGATGGGATTGAGATCGGGGGAATAAGGCGGCAGGAAGAGAAGGGCAGCCCCTTTTTCTTCGATCAACGCTTTGCTTTTGTTTGATTTGTGGAAGGTTGCATTGTCCATGACGACAACTCCAAAGCGCGCGTGCGCATGTCACATGAATAACTCATGACGACTGTACTAGCATGGATTATCATTTAATCAAATGAGTATAAACGACAAGGTCGCGCATGATTAGTTTTTCCATTTGATCGAACAGCCCATAGAGGGCGTCTGTTCGGCGGGCCCCTTCCCGGTCTGGGCGATCTGTGTCATCGCGGCGCGCAGCTCCCGCACCGTGTCGGGCCCGGCCTCGTTCGGGCCGGCGCTATCGACCCGGCCGCGATATTGCAACGATCCGGCGGCGTTGAAACCGAACAGGTCCGGCGTGCAGACCGCTCCATAGGCCTGTGCGACCGCCTGTGTCTCGTCGATCAGATACGGAAAAGCAAAATTATGCGCCCGCGCGAAAACCTGCATATTGACGAAAGAATCGGCCGGATAGGCGGCCGTGTCGTTGGGCATAATCGCCACGCAACCGATCCCGGCCTGTTGCAAAGCGGCGCAATCGTCCACCAGCCGGTCGATCACGACTTTGACATAGGGGCAATGATTGCAAATAAACATCACCAGAAGACCCGCCGGACCTTTGCACGTTTCAAGAGAATGGGTCGTCCCGTCAACCCCCTTCAGACAAAAATCCGGAGCGATGAAACCGTCCTCCTTTACGGGTGTATGCAGCAGGGCCATGGCAAAAAGCTCCGTGGTATAAAATTAGCGAGCCCGCAAAACGTGATAAAAATGGAGGCTGTTATCGTCGCATTGCACGCACCCCTCCAAGGCCGGTTTTTGGGAGAAGCTGGCCTCGGTGGTCGTGTTCGTCGTCGTATCGTTGTATTGAGTCGCGTTGTCGAACCGTCCTGCCGCGCCGCTGTTCAGACATGTTCCGGAATCGAGCGGCTGGCCACTCAGGCCGTTCATCGCGTTGATCTGGTCGCAAAAGGCTTGAGTCACATTCGGCAGTACGGCGATCAGCTCCGCCCGGGCAGATCCGACCTGCGGCAGATGCGTTTGGGCGTAGAACTCCCATCCGCTGCCGTCGTTTATATCGGCCGGGGGCGCGCGATAGGATGCCCCCCCGCCGTCGCGGCCGAAAACCTGATTGCCCGGATTGACGGTGATCGTCCCGTAATCGGCCGGGGCGTCCGGATGGGCGAAACGGATATCGACTTCGCTGATCTCGTTTTGCATCACGAAAGCGACCGCTCGCTCCAGCTCGTTGGCGTATTGGCGTACTTCCGACGCCCGGATCAGCAGGGTTTCCTTGTCGATATTTGCCCCCTCGCCGCCGCCCGAGCGAATTGCAGCCGTCACGGCCCCGATCAGCACGATCGCCAAAAGCACAAAGAAAATCACGTTTCCGGACTGACGGGGATCGCTTGGTTTCATGAGAACGCCCCTAATAGGCCTGCGGCGAGACGGGTAGGCAATCCGCCAGATAAGCGCAGGCCTGTGCGGCCTGTGCCTGGTTATAGCCGTTCAAACGTCCCCGAAATATCCAGCCGTCTTTCGTTTTGAGCGGGACGATCGAAGGACGCCCTGCCGCCAGCGTTTCAGGCAAGGAAGCGGCGGCCGCCCTTATGGCGTCCTCGGTCTTCGGGCGGCTGGCAAACGCTCCGATCTGAATGGACCAGATATCGTCTTTTTTGTCCGTCTTGCCAACGCTCTGTCCTGCCGCACTGAGCTTTTTATGCGCGGCAATCGCCAGAAAGCCCGTTTCGAGGCGCTGCGTAACGGCAGGATCGTAGTCGCCCTCCCCGATCATCGTGGAGAATAGACGATTTTGCATCATCGGATTTAGCGCCGCCCATTTTGGCGTTCCCGCCGCCGGGGCAACGGCTTGCAAAGAGGCCAACTGAATCGTCTCCGGCTTTCGCGAGGGGACGGGAATATGACGTGCCGCCAGCGCGATCTCGCTGGTTTTACGAAATCCGTTATCCAAAAGGG
>JAGRJZ010000057.1 GCA_020442505.1 Alphaproteobacteria bacterium
ACGCGCTCGGGCAAGATCATGCGGCGCATCTTGCGTAAAATCGCGGCAAAAAACGAAGACCAGATCGGCGACACCTCGACCCTTGCCGATCCGGGCGTGGTCGCGGAGTTGATCCAAAACCGTCCGTAATCCCGGGCTATAAAAAACCGCCCGGCAAAGGGCGGCTTTGGGTTCGTTTTGGGTTCTTTTTGATCAGGAATATCCGACGATCCTACAGCCCAGGCTTCATGCCGTTGGCTTCCATAGACGGCGCAGAAGAAAGACGGCTCACGACACCCAAGTCTACAACCGTCCCCCTCGGGCTCACAGAAAAAGCCTGTCTCACCGCCCCAGGGCCATTGCCGATATGAGCCACGAGAGAACCAATGTCAGCCCTGACAAATCCTGTTCTTGCTAATGCCATCCTCACACCTCCGTTCGTTGTCGTCTAAACTATTTTATGCACTCAGTGGACGATCAGGGGAAAATAATTTCCTTCAATCGGTTGTCCCGTTGCATCGTCCATGTGAACCATCAAAACCTGAAACACGTTTTGCATTAGCTTCGCCAGTTTCGGATCAACCGGGAGAGAGAGGTCCCTGATATCGCCGTCGTTCATGACAAAGTTCAGCTCGTTGGTTCCCAAATTAAATTCCAGCCACGATAATCTCTTACGGAACGGCTTTGTGTGAAACACCATGGCCTCGGCCCTTTCATTCACGACCAGCTCGATCTTTGCATCCGTATTCGAGCCTTCATCGGCAAATGGGGGGTCATTATGTGTCATGTTCGGGGTAATGCCGTGGCGATTTTCGTTAACTACCCCTCTATTCTAAGCCGTTCCTCCTGTTCGTTCAAGCAAACGATACGCTCGTTTTACGTCAACATGAATTTACTTTACATCAAGGAAGGTTAACAACCGGTTAACAATCGCTCCGCTCGGAGATTTATTCCGTTTTAACGCGAAGAAGGAAAGATCCTGGCGGCCAAACCCGCATCGCGGAAAGGCACGTTCCCGGCCACGGTGGCGGATAAATCCCGCATGATATGCATGAAATGGGTCTGGTTCACGATATCGTTCAGCCCTGCGAAAAGCGGATCGGCCTTGATCGCACCGCCCAACCCGTCCAGATACCGCACCCCGCCCGGTAGAAGAGACAAATCCTCGATCGCCGCCGGGGTCAAGGCCATCCGTCCGAAGGGCGACGAATCAGGATTTTCGGCCAGAATGTCGTCCATTTGCTCCAACGTGCCGTGATCGCAGGCATCGACACGATCCGGCCGTGTAAACCACATCCGGAACGCCCCCGCCAGCGCCGCGCCACCAAACAAGGAGGCCGGAGCGCGCTCAACCGTGCGCGTAAAGGCAAGCGCCATGTCGCCCTCGGCGCTGCCGATGACGTGTCGCCACAAATCCGGGTGCCCGGCGCCGCGCAGCTCCCAGGCGGCCAGAAGCGCCACGCAATCGCAATCGGCGGCACGGATACGCTCAGCCATCAGCATGTCCTCGGCCCTGTAGCCGGCCTCGGAAAACGCCCCGTCCCGCTCATGCCCGATATCGCGCAGGGCACGGACGAAGCTGTAGAGCAGCGCGTTGCGGAACCAGACGGACCGCCCCAGCGTGGCGGGGCTCATCTCGCAGGAATCCAGCCACAAAACCCGCGCCGGAATGTCCAGGTGATAGCCCTCATTGCCGATCGCCGCAAATCCCACGCGCCAGCCTTCCGACGCCGCGGCCCGGACCAGCGTGCCCGCCACGGGGCTGAGGGAGGCCAAAGAAACAAAGGCGGTCAGAAGCGCCCGCTCCTCCGTCCCGGCGCTCCGAAACGGCGCCTCCCCGGCCTCATCGGCCAGGGCAACAAGCGCCTCCAGGGGAAAAAGGGCGTGGCCGGAAAAACGATTATCCGCCGGCTCGTAGACCAGCGGATAAAGGGGCGGCTCGTGCAAATCGCGATGACAGGATTTACGGCCGTTTCGGTCGATTTTCATGAACTGGCTACCTTCCAGACGTTCCGGGGAAAGGGATAATCCGGGCGCTTCCGGAAGGAATGGTTGGGGCTCCGTGTGGGTCATCGTGGCGGATCCGTTCTTGATCGTTGCGGGAATCGCCGCGGGAAAAATCGCGGCTGTGGACAGATCCGCTTTCTTGCAAACCCTGTTCCGTTTCACGAAAGGTTCGCTCAAACTTGATAAACCAAAGGAAATTCGCGTTAGAGCGGTCCCGTACCTCGGTAAAGAGGGGGTCCGACAAGATCATCGCGGCATAAGGGGCCAGGTAATTTTTGCCGAAGGGCAACGTCCCCAGCGCGGTTAAAAACCCGATCAGGGAAGAAGACGCATCGGTCTCGGTCGGCGTGGCCGGTTTGTGGTTTTGCATCAGCATCTGCTGGATCAGCTTATGATCCGCGCTTTGACAGCGTTCCGACAGGAACCAGAACTCAAAGGCCGCGGCGCAGGCCGTGCCATTGTTCAATGTTCTGAAATCCATATAAGCCTCCCGCGCCAGCGCCTCGCCCAGATCGGAGAGGGAGGACTCTTCGACCCGCGCCCAAACGGCTTTCTCCCCGGCCAGTTGCAGCTCCCAGGCCGTCCGGATCATCATGGTTTGCAGATCGGCAATTTGTGCCCGATTGACCAAAATCGCATGATCGGGATCCAGCGTGAGAAGCGGCAAAAGCGCGCCTTTTTTATCCTGCCACGCGCGGCGCAATTCCCGCGCCAGAAGCAAGACCTGATCCGCCCTGTCTAAATGGCGGTTGATAAAGATCGTCCCTGCCGCCCGGTCGTAAGACGCCCCGAAATTCCGGGTTCCGTGGCAAATCGTAATGTTCTCGGCCGCCGCGAAGTCCGTCAGCGCCTTCCCGAGACGGCTTTTCTCAAGCGTTCCGGAAACATCCTCGATGGACGAAACGGCTGCTGCCTGTTTCGGCCCGGCGATCTCGGCCGCTGCGGCAAGAAAATCCGCATGCCTGTCCGCTTCGTTTGGCGCGTATTGTCTATCCTGACGACGGGCGATGTCTATGCTTTGCCCCAGAGCCAACAGCCCGCCTTCGATCGCGTCCATGCCGAACAAATCGTCGAAATCATCCTCGATAATGTCTTCGTCTTCCATGTAGAAGAGCGGCTGATCGCCGATGATCGTGCAACGAACCGGCTGGTCGTTGTTCAGCGTATAGGCAAAGCGAGGATGCATCGCGGCAAAAGCGGCTTCCCACTCGATCATGTCTTCAGGCGTCTTACTCATCACGAACCCAATTGTCTCAAAGGTTAAAAAACCCGTAGACGGCCATTGCAGCCGCCTCCCATGCGTTCATTATGAAGGAAAGAAGGTTAAGGCTTTCTTGCCAAAAACGTCCGTCTATTGAAAAATATCGGAAAAAGACGATTTTTTTTGCTTTGTTAACAAGGGATTAATAGACCCTTAACAAAGGGTTTACCGCTCGAATAGATCGTCCAGAACGGGCAAGTCTTCAATCAGGCATGATTCCGCGCTCACATTCACCGCCCCGTCCGGAAACACCGTGATCGCCGCCTTGAAGAGGGAACGCTTGAACAGAACGCAGCCGTTCAGAAAAAAACATCCGGCCTCGTCCTGCCGCTCGAGGGAGACCGGCACGATGACGGAGCTCACGGCATGCCGCGCGCCGGGGGGCGGCTCTTCGCGCCAGCGGATATTGTCTACGGTCTCGACCACGGCCAGAAACCCGCCCATGGCCCGCACATTTGCAAGAAAGAACAGCGCGTAGCGGACCACCGTTCGTTCGTCCAAAAGCAGCGCACCCTCAGCGTTCAGAGCGTAAAGCGGCGCGTTCGTCCAGTCCAGCATCCGGACCGCGCCGGGCTTCCAAAGCGCGAAGACGGGATCTTGAAAGAAGGGATCGCGGCCGCTGAGCTCCAAAAGCGCGTAGCCGGGATAAAAAGGAACGTCCTGGGCCAGGATCTGGGTCGTGGCCGGGTCCGGCGAGCTGCCTTCGAAAAAGGGAGCCATCTCCACCAGGATCGTGGCGCACTCATCTTTGGAAAGCTTTCTAAAAACGGTTTGAGTCATGACGATACTATTCTCATGCAAAACGATCCCAATTGAAAGCGCCGTTTTGAGGGCAGGCCCCCTGCGTTCCCCAAAAAAAGCCGGGGCAAAAGAAAAGAGGCGCCGTTTCCAGCGCCTCCCTTCGTATTATCAAGATAATCGCTTCGTTTAGAAGTCGATTTGCGTACCCAACAGAACAGCCGTACCGTCCATGTCCTCGCCGTTCCCGGCCGGTGCATCGTGTTCGATGTAGGAGATGGAACCACGGAAGGTCATGCCCGGGCCGTAGGTGTACGTGACACCGCCGGTGTAACGATCGGTTTCCCAGTCGCCTGCGCCCGTGCCGAGCTCTTCGTCACGATTCAGGTAGGAAGCCCCGATTTTGAACGGGCCGGTCGTGTAGTCCGCACCGACAACCCATGTTTGCTTGTCGCTGTCGTTGTCGCGAGCCTGGTTGTCTTCCGTGTAGACAACACCCAGACCGAACGGTCCGAAGTTGAAGTCCGCACCGACGTTCCATGCTTCGTTGTCGTCATGACCGGACGCAGCCGTCGTGTCTTCAAGGTCGATGAGGGTGTAACCGCCACCGATCACGAAACCGACCTGCTGGAACATGCCTTCGTAACGGGCAGCAACTTCGTACCCGGAACCGAGATCGTTGTTTTGATCGTCGATGTTCGTCCCGAAGGCGCCGTTATAGCCGTTATCCCAGCCCATTTCCGGCGTGTAGGAAACACCAGCCTGGAAGCCGTTCAAAACCGGCGTCAAGTAGGTGATTTTCTCTTTGTACACCGTCAGGTCCTGCGCATAGTCGAAGACCGTATCAACAGCCGTCGTGGTCGTCGTCCCGCCCAACGGCGTCAGGTGAGCCGTACCGGTCGGTGCGTTCGTCAACGTCGCGTCGTAGTTGAACGGAGAAACGTACTGACGGATACCGTCGTAGTTGCTGTCAGCGGACGGAGCAGCAACCTGCAACAGGTAAGCAGCGCCATCTTCCGCACCGAAGTTAACCCGACCCCAGGAACCGGAGAAATACAGGTAGGACTCTTCGAACTGACCGTCATTGGTGTTCCCCATCCGACCGGCGTACTGACCACCAGCCTGGATTTCGAAGTGAGCACCGACCGTCATGCCGTTGTCGAGGGTCGTTTCACCGGTAAAATGGATTTCCGGCTCGCGAACAGCGTCGATGCTGCGGGCGTCGAGACCGGCAGCGTCAGCAGCAGCGTCAACGTCCTGGTCTTGCCAGAAAACGTAACCTTTGTAGTGACCGCCCAGCTCAAGCTTCACACCATTTGCGGCGCTCGCCGGGGCTGCGAAGGCAAAGCCCATAGCAGCAACAGCCGTACCAAGAAGTAGTTTTTTCATTGTCGTTTCCTCCAAATACACAACTAAAAAAATTCGAGTAGATAAAACCCGAAAACGAATCACCGCCTGAAAAGGCAGTAATGGCGTGCATTATGAGCTGTTTCGACTCGGGGTCAAGGACGGTTTTTGCAAAAATACAACATTTTTTGGAAGTGCGTTGCAAAAATACAACACGTAAAAAGAACAGATAATCCATCGTTTTGCCTACTTATCCAGCGCCGCGACCCTATAATAACTTGAGCCGCCCTTACGCGCGTGCTAAGGAAGCGGGATAAACCATTTCAGGAAGGCGTCAACAATGAAAGCACGATCGCACATCCTTTCCTTTATTGCCCTGGGGATCGTATCCGTCTTCCTCGCCGGCTGCGGAAGCGACAGCATCAAAAGCGAGGCAAAGTATCCGACCGGCGCCGACCGGGGCGGACAGGAAGACATCTATAAGGAGCCGGATAGCATTTTCGGCGGAAAGGGTCTGCGTCTTCTGGGCGGCGACGATAAGAAAAAAGACGAACAGAGCGGCGAAACCGGGATCGGCGTGAACAGCTTTCTATGGCGCGCCTCGCTGGACACGGTGTCCTTTATGCCGCTGGCCAGCGCGGACCCGTTCGGCGGAGTCATTTTAACCGACTGGTACTCCCCCCCCGAAAACACCGACGAACGATTTAAACTGAACGTGTTTATTCTGGATCGTCAGTTGCGATCCGACGGAGTACAGGTCAAGTTGTTCCGGCAAATCCGCAAAAGCGGCGAATGGCGCGACGCGGCGGCTTCGCCCGCAACCGCCCGGCAGCTGGAAGACACGATCCTGACCAGGGCCCGCCAGATGCGCGTGGCGCAAATGGGCCGGATCGCGGAATAAAGCCATGGTCAAACGTTTTCTGGTCAGCGACGAAGATCTGGAAGAACTGTTCCACCGGTATTGTCGCGATTATACCAAGCTGGAGCGCGAGGGACGCTTCGACCCCATCACCGGGCGGGACGAGGAAATCGACCAGGTGATCCTGATCCTTTTGCAAAAGGGGCGGAAGAACGTCGCGCTTCTGGCGCCCGCCGGGGTCGGGAAGACAGCGCTGGTCGCGGGGCTGGCCCAGCGGATCGTCCGCCGGGACGTTCCGGATTATCTGCACAATGCCCGCCTGCTGGAGGTCGACATGCCCTCCATGGCCGCGGGAACCAGCAGCCCGGCCGAATTCCAGGAACGCTTCATCCCCGTGTGCAAGGGCGTGGCCGAGCGCTATCACGACGAGAATTATCCCAAATACATTCTGTTCATCGACGAAATGCACACCATCATGTCCACCGCCGTCGGCAGCGGCTATGCGGGCCTGTCCGAGGTCATGAAGCCGTGGCTGACGGTCGGGGACATGCATGTGATCGGCGCGACGACGCTGGACGAATACCGGATCTACGTCGCCGAAGACCCGGCGCTGGACAGACGGTTCCAGAAAGTCCCGCTGAAAGTCCCGAACGACGAGGAAGCGTATAAAATCCTTTTGAACCTGCGAAAAGGCTATGAAAAACACCACCGGGTCGGAATCTCGGACGAACAAATCGCCCTGGTGGTCAAGCTGACGCAAAAGCACATGCGCCGCCGCAACCAACCCGACAAATCCATCATCGTCATGGACGCAGCCATGGCGTATTACGTCATGAATCACGGCCGGGGCGGAGATATCGACGACCATGCGATTAAATACATCGTGGCCAAGGAATGCGGCCTGCATCCCGACGCGCTGTAAAAAAATTCTTTCAAAAAACGCTTGACTCTTTTTTTGCGTATTCATAATGATTTTCTATCAACCATAAAAACAGGGGCTTGTCCTGACGCGTTAACGGATCGTTAACCACTTATTGTTAGGATGGGGCGATAATAGAGCATTACGAAAAATAACGCGCTAAGGCGCAGGCAAGGTGTGTTGTAAGTGGCTGGTTATCCGACAGCGTTGGCACAGGCATTTGGAGGGGTTTCCTTCGGGGATATTCCTCTTCCTTCAGCCTTGGACGAGCCTCCCCTTCCGAAATCCGCCCCCTCCCTGATGGATGCTTTTACGTCCCTGCTCGGCGGCGATCCGGCCGCCTTACAGAGTGCGTCGAACGATCCGGAACACAAGACCGCTATTGCCTCCCTTCCCACGACCAAACAAGCGCCCACGCCCCAGATCGCGAAACGTTACGAGGCGATGACGGGCGCGGATCAAAACCGTCAGCAGGGCGCCACGGCGGAGCAAACGGCCAGAGACAATATCGGTCAAATTCAAGTGGCCCGAAAAGACCTCAGCACAGGCGCCAGCCCCTCCGCGGCAAGCGCTTTTAACAATAACGCACCGGCTTCGCCGCTTCGGGCCTTTGCCGCCAGCATGCTGACCGGGGCCGTTATCGGGGCCGTTTTGCCGGTACCCGGGGCGCTCACGGCTCTCGCGACGGCCGCCAGCACGTTCAGAGCCGCAGCGTCAGCTAATAATAATAACAATCACATCTATTACCGCCTGGACGACCCGACCCCGCAGCGCGGCGCCGGTTCCAGACAAAGAGCGAGCGACGTGTCCGCTTTCGCAAGGACCGCGCCCGCGCAACCGACCGCCATGGGCGCCGCGCCCCAGCCGCTTGCCGCGATGGGGCTGGACGGAGAAAAGACTTTTGATCTGTCCCGCTTTGATCAAGCCCAGCTGGATCAAGAAAACGCACAAATGCTTGCCCGAGCGGAAGCTGAGCAACGGGTTGCTCTCGCTCACGCCGGAAAAGTCGGCGATCGTCACGAATATGTGGCACAACACGGTCTTGCGAATGATTTTGACAAAGCGCTGGCTCTGTCGGGACGTGACATTGGCTCTCACTTTGTGATGAGACAAGTTAACGGGCTTGCTCCCGGGGCGCGCTTCGGGGTTTAGCTCCCCTCCCAAGAGTTCTGTTCATTTTCGGCAAAATCCGCTATACAGATCCTGTAACGCTTTCTTTCGTGGAGAATTCAGGGCATGCGGTTTTTCTTTTCTCTTCTTTTCCTTGTCTGTCTGACAACCGCGGGGCCGGTTTGGGCCCAAACTCCCCCGGATATCGGCTATTGCGACGCCGCCGAAAGCACCGCCGATTTCCAGGACTGCGTGAACCGCCGGTATAAGGACGCGCAGATCGCCTTGAACGACGTGTTCGACCTGCTTCTTGCGGAGGGAAAAGAGAATAATAATGCCGCGTCCGATCCGGCCGTAAAGCCGGACGAGGCTCTGGAAACGGTCCAAAAAAACTGGCTCTCCTATCGCGACGCGCAATGCGGATGGGAAAAGGACAGAGCCGAATCCGCAGGCCTGGCGCGGGTGTACGAACTGGCCTGCCTCGCCTCCCTGACCGAGGCCCGGACGGCGCGCCTGATGAAGGCCTTCGCCCGCACGGAAAGCGCCGCCCCGCCGGAATTCGGGAACTGGCCACGCTGGATGAACGTTGTCGCCCACGAACATCCTGACATTTTCTGGCGCTACGGGACGGTTCACCAGACGGATCTGGACTGCGACGGCCGCGCGGAGCGGGTCATGACAGGGCTTTCTGTTGCGGACGATCACGAGATCGCCGTGGTGGTGGCCAGCAATCCGGATAACGGAAAACCGGATGTCGCCCTGATGACGGCCCCCCTGCACGCGGCAGACGTTCCGGACGAGGAGCCTTTTTTATGCGGCCCCGTCTTGCGAATCGAGGAGATAGCCAGCCCGCAAGAAGAAAACGACGAAGGGAATTGTTCGGCGGCTTTGACCCTGAGGGACGGTCTGTGTCCGGCCCTCGTGCTGCGCCGGGGACCGGACGGCTACGTGATCACCCGGGAAGAGA
>JAGRJZ010000058.1 GCA_020442505.1 Alphaproteobacteria bacterium
AAGCGTGTATGCGGGCAACCGTATCACGGGTTCGAATCCCGTCCTCTCCGCCAGCAACCTATTGATTCTAAACGAAAATAATAAGCGACTAAACTGAACCACTACCGGCCGGAGGCCGGTAGGTTCGAGAAAACGCTGAAAGCGGTTTCAGTGCGGCTTATGATGGTTTTCCAGATAATTCTGGATCACGTCGTCAATAATATTGCCGCTGGTCGTACAGAAATACCCCCGCGCCCAAAAACGCCACTCACAATGTTCACGCCAAGGCTTTCGCATATCTGGCGCGTAATCTCGCGCACGCGTAGACGGATTTCCCCTTCCAAAACCTTGTAACGATACTTGGGAACCCAAACAATATGATAACGATGGTGAAAAACGGCTAAAGCCTTTTTCCGCCTGAAGGCGGAGGTTTATAACCAAATAAGGGACAATGAATCGATGTGACACAATAAAATCTATTAAAATCAGGTGTTTTTGACGATTTTGAGACTGTCTGAAATCCCCTGAAACGACTGAAACGGTTTAGACGTTAAACCGAAATAAAATCACATCCCCGTCTTGCACAAGGTATTCCTTTCCTTCCTGGCGCATTTTGCCTGCGTCTTTCGCGCCGTGCTCCCCGCCGCAGGCCAGATAATCGTCATAGCCGGTCACCTCGGCCTTGATGAAACCCTTTTGGAAGTCCGTGTGGATAACGCCGGCGGCTTCCGGCGCCTTCGCGCCGATCCGTACGGTCCAGGCACGGGCTTCCTTGGGCCCCGCGGTGAAATACGTCTGGAGCCCCAAAAGCGCGTACCCCGCGCGGATAACCTTGTTCAGTCCCGGCTCAGCCAGATCCAGCGTTTCCAGAAATTCGGCTTTTTCTGCCTCCGTGTCCAGTCGCGCGATTTCGGATTCGATCGCGGCGCAGATCACGATCGCCTGCGCGCCCTGATCCGCGGCCATGGCTTGGACCTTCCGTGTACCGTCGTTCCCAGCGGCCGCATCGTCTTCCGAGACGTTACACACGTATAAAACCGGCTTGGCCGTCATCAGTCCCAGCGTCTTGTAAAGCTGGGCCTCGTCTTCATTGTCCGGCGTAACGGTCCGCGCGGCCTCGCCGGCGTCCAGCGCGGCCTTGATCCGTTCCATAAAGGCCAGCTGGGTTTTGATGTCCTTGTCCCCGGATTTCGCCTTGCGGGCGATATTGGCGATTTGCCTGTCCAGACTGTCCAGATCGGCGACCATCAGCTCCGTTTCGATCGTCTCGACGTCGCGCAGCGGATCGACGGATCCTTCCACATGCGTGATCTTCGAATCGTCGAAACAGCGCACGACATGGATGATCGCGTCGGTCTCCCGGATATTGGCCAGAAACTGGTTGCCCAGCCCCTCGCCCTTGCTGGCGCCCCGAACCAGCCCCGCGATATCGACAAATCCGAGCTGCGTGGGGACCGTCTTGGCCGATCCGGCCAGCTTTGCAATCTCGTCCAGGCGTGGGTCGGGCACGGCGACCCGGCCGACATTGGGCTCGATCGTGCAAAAGGGGAAATTCGCCGCCTGCGCCGCCGCCGTGGCCGTCAACGCGTTAAAC
The DNA here is from genome assembly GCA_020442505.1 of Alphaproteobacteria bacterium. Classification (GTDB taxonomy): domain Bacteria; phylum Pseudomonadota; class Alphaproteobacteria; order Micavibrionales; family Micavibrionaceae; genus JACKJA01. The sequence continues at coordinate 1,574 of JAGRJZ010000058.1, forward strand.
AGCGTCGATTTCCCGACATTCGGCAACCCGACAATCCCGCAATTAAAGCCCATGGTTTTGGTCCTCCATTACATGTTTTACAAAATCGCTATCCCGGGTCGCCAGCAAAAACGGAGCGTGGCGCGCGACGGATTCTGCAAGAGCCATGGTTGCGGGTTGTTCGGCTTTCGAGAAATCGCTCAGAACATAACCATGGACCCGTGTCTTATCCCCCGGGTGACCGATCCCCAGCCGCACGCGGCCGTAATCCCGCGTACCCAGATGCGCGTCGATCGAGCGCAGGCCGTTATGGCCCGCGTGGCCGCCCCCTTTTTTTACCTTGATGGTGGCGGGGGGGATGTCCAGCTCGTCGTGAAAAACGATGATCCGCTCCGGCGGGATTTTGAAGAACTTCGCCGCCACCGCGACGGATCGTCCGGATTCGTTCATAAAAGTTTGCGGTTTGAGCAACACGACTTTCGTGTCCTCTACGCGACCCTCGCTAACCAGCCCTTGAAATTTTGCACGAAACGGCGGAAAGCCGTACCGGTCGGCCAGATGATCCACTGCCACGAACCCGATATTATGCCGGTTGGCCGCGTATTTTTCCCCGGGATTCCCAAGGCCGACGAGGAGCCACATGGCAACGCGGTCCTTTTGTGCAAAAAGAGTAAGCATCTGACAAGCGATGGAAAGGGAAGGGCAAGCGGTCAAAATCCATCGTAAACGATATCGTCCGACCGCTTGCCGTGCTTTCCTTATGACTCTTCGCCGTCTTCCGCAGCCACAGCCGCTTCGGCCGCTTCCGCAGCAGCCGTTTCAGCGGCTTCTTCAGCGGCTTCCTCGGCCGCAACAGCCGCTGCGCTCTTCGGCGCGACGATCGTGGCGATGGTGAAATCGCGGTCGTCGATCACCGGGGCGGCGCCGGACGGCATCGCAGCGGCGCTGATCTTGATGGTGTCGCCGATCGCGAAGGCGGAGAGGTCGATATCCAGCGTTTCGGGAATAGCCGTCGCCGCGCACATCAGCTCGACTTCGTGCCGGACGACGTTCAGCGTCCCCTTGTTGTGAATGCCCGGGCATTGATCCTGGTTTGTGAAATGCACGGGAACCATGACGTTGATTTTCGTCTTCGGCGTCACACGCAGGAAGTCCACGTGCAAGACACGATCCGTCACGGGGTGCAGCTGCACGTCCCGGGCCAGGACCATCATCTTGTCGCCCGCGACGTCCAGATCGCACAGATTGGTGAACATGTGCCCCTTGTGATACTCGATCCCGACCTCCTTGGCCGGAAGAGAAATCAAGACGGGCTCCTTGTGGTCGCCGTATACCACGCCGGGAAGTCTGTCCTCCCGCCGCAGCGCCCGGGCAACCCCCTTGCCGGCCCGATCCCGCTTGTCTGCTTTCAAAGCAAAATGTTTTGACTTTGCCATTGTTTTTTTCCTTTAACGATTGATGGGTACTAACCTCCGCTCCGGCCTCCAGGGGTGCCAGACTCGGTCGAGAGTGGTTAGTAGCGAGTTACCGGCGAAAATGCAAGAATTTTATGAAACGCACGGCGCGGTGAGGCCGACATCTCTTACTTAAACAGCGCCGAGACGGACCGCTCCTCCGCGATGCTCAGAATCGCTTCGCCCATCAGGGGCGCGATGGTGAGCGGCTGGATGGTTTGCGAGACCCGCACGGCCTCGGTCGCGGCGATGGAATCGGTAATGACCAGCCTTTCCAGCGGCGACGCCGAAATCCGTGCCACCGCGCCGCCCGACAAAACCCCGTGACAAACGTAGGAATGAACCTCGGTCGCGCCGTTATTCTTCAGCGCCCCGGCGGCGTTGCACAGCGTGCCGCCGGAATCCACGATATCGTCCACCAGGATGCAGGCTTTGTCTTTGACCTCGCCGATCACGTGCATAACCTCGGACACGCCGGCCTTCTCCCGCCGCTTGTCGATAATGGCCAGCCCCGCGTCCAACCGCTTGGCCAGCGCCCGGGCCCGCACGACCCCGCCCACGTCCGGCGAGACGACGACCAGATCGTCCTTCTTGAAGTGTGTCTGGATCTCCGGCGTGAAGACCGGCCCGACGATCAGATTATCCACCGGGATGTCGAAGAAGCCTTGGATCTGACCGGCATGCAGCTCCACCGTCAAGACCCGGTCCGCGCCCGCGGCCGTGATCATGTTCGCGACCAACTTGGCGGTGATCGGTGTGCGGCCGCCGGTTTTCCGGTCCTGCCG
>JAGRJZ010000059.1 GCA_020442505.1 Alphaproteobacteria bacterium
AACGCCTTGCAGAATTCCATGATGTTCACGCCCTTTTGACCCAGCGCAGGCCCGACGGGCGGGGACGGGTTGGCGGCGCCACCCATGATCGTCAGGTTAATATAACCCATGACCTTCTTTGCCATGATTGCCTCCTTAACAGTTGTAACAGTTCATCAGAAGAGGATCGTGGTCCGGTTCCGGATGGCTTGTGTTTACCGGAAAACCTCCCACGGCTTCTTGCTCCCATAGCGGGAAACAGCGCTTGTTTTATCGGGTCGGCCTTTTAAATGCAATCTTTTTCTGACGGAAAGGGGCGGCGGTCTTCAGGCCACGATAAAGCGGACCAGAAACATGCCGGCCAGCAGTCCTGAAACGCCCAGAAGAACCGAGGCGCCAGCGTAAATCCCCGCGGCCAGATACTGCCCGCGTTCGATCAACAACACCGTGTCCATGGAAAAGGTCGAAAACGTCGTAAACGCGCCCAGCAACCCCACCGTCAGAAAGGCGCGAACGGCCTGCGGCGGGTCGTATAGATGCGCAAAGCCGGAGATAAACACCCCCATCATGAAAGAGCCCAGAACATTGGCCGCGAAAATCCCCCAGGGAAAGCCGCTTCCCAGGAAATGCGTGATTCCGCTGTTTAAAAAATGCCGGAGAAGCGCCCCAACGGCGCCCCCGGCCGCGATGGCCAGGATCGTCTGCATACGGCGAGTCTTGACACAGAAAGCGTTCTTTGTCCAGTTTCTGTTGCTCAAAAGAGGTATTATTATACCCTTTATGTAACCGTCTGATTTCAAAAATTTTTCTCTGGTTTTGTGAAAATTTTGTTGACAGGAAAGGCGCTTTCCCGCATAACCCGTCCGTTCGAAGAAACCAAAAGGGATATAAAACCATGAAAACCTATTCTGCGAAGCCTTCGGAGGTGGAGAAAAAATGGGTGCTCGTCGATGCGGAAGGGGTGGTTCTGGGCCGTTTGGCGGCCGAGATCGCCAAGCGTCTGCGCGGGAAGCACAAACCGCTTTTTACGCCGCATATCGATTGCGGGGACAACGTTATCGTCATCAACGCCGACAAGGTCCGTTTGACCGGAAACAAACGGAGCCAGAGCATTTTTTACTGGCATACCGGTTATCCGGGCGGGATCAAAGGCCGTTCTCAGGGGGAAATTCTGGCCGGGAAACATCCCGAGCGCGTCGTCGAAAAGGCGGTTGAGCGTATGCTGCCCAAGACAAAGCTGGGCCGTCAGGTTTTCAAAAACCTGCGTGTCTATCCGGGGGCAGAGCACCCGCACACGGCGCAACAGCCTGAAGTGCTGGACGTCGCTGCGATGAATGAAAAGAACAAGAGAGGCTAGAGCGTATCATGACCGAAGCTGTGAAAGATTTGAAAGATCTGGGCGAGGCTGTGGCCTCCGAGGAAACCGGGACGAAGGCGGCCGCGCCTGAGGAATCCCAAAAGCCGCGGGAAAAGCAGGTGGACAAATTTGGTCGCTCCTACGGGACCGGTCGCCGGAAGGACGCCGTCGCGCGGGTCTGGATCAAGCCCGGGAAGGGCAATGTGGTCGTAAACGGCCGCGACCAGTCCGTCTATTTCGCGCGCCACACGCAGCGCCTGATTTTGAACCAGCCGTTTTTGATCACCGGCCGCGTCGGCCAGTTCGACGTCATTTGCACGGTGAAGGGCGGCGGCCTCTCAGGTCAAGCCGGGGCCGTGCGCCACGGTATTTCGCGTGCACTGGAAAATTTCGAGCCGGAGCTGCGCCCTGCGCTGAAAAAGGCAGGCATGCTGACTCGTGACGCTCGGGCCGTCGAACGGAAGAAAATCGGGAAACACAAAGCCCGCCGTTCGAAACAATGGGCAAAACGGTAATCGCTTCTTTGTCGGGACGCTGGCTCGAGAAAGCGAGCCAGTGTTTCGGCTTCTGGCGAGGACGTTCCTCATGATTATCCTACCCTATAAAAATATCAGCCCCCGCATAGCCGATACGGCCTTTGTCGCCCCCAACGCGGCAATATGCGGAGACGTCGAGATCGGCGCGGATAGCGGGATCTGGTTTTCCTGCGCCATCCGCGGCGACGTCAACGAAGTGCGTATCGGCGCGCGGACGAATATCCAGGACGGCACGGTGGTTCATTGCACCTATAAGGGGCATGGGACGTATATCGGCGACGACGTAACGGTCGGGCACGGCGCGATTTTGCATGCCTGCACGGTCGAGGATTTTGGTTTTGTGGGCATGCAGGCCTGCGTCATGGACGGCAGCGTGATAGAATCCCATGCGATGCTGGCGGCCGGGGCACTGTTGACGCCGGGAAAACACGTTCCCACGGGACAGCTCTGGGCGGGTCGTCCGGCGAAATACATGCGTGATTTAACGCAGGAGGAACGGGATTATATCCTCTGGTCCGCCGGGCACTACGTCGCGCTTGCAAAGGCGTATGGGTGAGGATTGCAGATAAGGCGCCCTGCGTGCCCCTCTTTATTTCTTCCTGTTTCCGTGCTAGCGTCCCCGAGCCTTTTCGCGAAGAGATGGAGTTATTATGCGTAGAGTCGTTATCACCGGCATGGGAATTGTCTCCTGCATCGGGAATAATCCAGAGGAGGTTCTTTCCTCCTTGAAAGCCGGGAAATCGGGGATTTCAGCGTCTCCGGAATATGCGGAGATGGGGTTTCGTTCCCAGATCTACGGAAAGCCGCAGATCGACCCGGCGGATCACATCGAGAAGAAATATCTTCGTTTTATGGGCGACGGCGCGGCCTATACGCATATCGCGATGCAGCAGGCGATCGCCGATTCGGGGCTCGCGGAAGGCGATGTGGTCAACGAGCGAACGGGCGTGATTGTGGGCTCGGGCGGACCGTCCACCCATGCGCAGGTTCTGGCGGCCGACATCGCCCGGGAGAAAGGCCCCAAACGCGTCGGGCCGTTTGCCGTGCCGAAATGCATGTGCTCCACCGTGTCGGCCAATATCGCGACGGCGTTTCAGATTAAGGGCGTGAACTACACGATTTCCTCGGCTTGCAGCACCTCGGCGCATTGCATCGGCGACGCGGCCGACCAGATTCGCTTCGGCCGACAGGACGTCATGTTCGCCGGCGGGGGGGAGGAGCTGGACTGGGCGCTGTCCGTCCTGTTTGACGCGATGGGCGCGATGTCCTCTCATTATAACGACACCCCGGAAAAGGCCGCGCGGGCTTACGACGCCAATCGCGACGGGTTTGTGATCGCCGGTGGCGGCGGTATTCTGGTGCTGGAAGAGCTGGCGCACGCGAAGGCCCGGGGGGCGAAGATTTATGCGGAGATCACGGGTTACGGCGCGACGTCCGACGGGGCCGACATGGTGGCGCCAAGCGGGGAAGGCGCCGTGCGCTGCATGAAGCAGGCGCTCTCGACCGTGACGACTCCGGTGACTTATATCAACACGCATGGGACCAGCACCGTCCTGGGCGACATTACCGAGCTGAACGCGATCCGGGACGTCTTCGCCGGGCGGGACGATATCCCGCATATCAGCGCGACGAAATCCATGACCGGGCATTCCCTGGGCGCGACCGGCGTGCAAGAGGCGATTTATTCCCTTCTGATGATGGGGAACGATTTTGTCGCGCCGAGCATCAATATCGAAACGCTGGACGAGGGCGCGGCGGGCTTGCCGATCGCCCAAACGCGAATTGACGGGGTGAAGCACCAGACGGTCCTGTCGAATTCGTTTGGCTTTGGCGGCACGAACGCGACCCTGGCGATGAGCAGGTTTGAGGAGTAGGGGGCAAGCGGAGAATCGCCTAAAGACGGACGGTTGTTTTGACAAGGAGACAAATGGTACAACATTGGAAAAGATAACAGGAATGACTGACACTAAATCGACGATCATGGCCGGGAAGCGCGGGCTTGTGATGGGCGTGGCGAATGAGAAGTCCATCGCCTGGGGCATGGCGCGGACGCTGCACGATCACGGGGCTGAGCTGGCCTTTACCTATCAGGGCGACGCGTTCGAAAAGCGCGTGCGGCCGCTGGCGGAGGGGATCGGAAGCGATTTCCTGCTCGAATGCGACGTGGCCGACGAGGACAATCTGGACACGGTATTCGCCGCGATTGAAAAGAAATGGGGCCGTCTGGATTTCCTGATCCACGCGATCGCCTATTCGGACAAGGAAGAGCTGAAGGGCCGCTACGTCGATACGACACTAGGAAATTTTCTGAATTCCCTTCATATTTCCTGTTATTCCTTCACCTCCGTCATGCGCCGCGCCGCGCCGTTGATGACGGCGGGCGGGAGCGCCGTCACGCTATCCTATTACGGGGCGGAAAAAGCCATGCCCAATTACAACGTGATGGGCGTGGCAAAGGCGGCTCTGGAGGCGTCCGTGCGCTATCTGGCGGCGGATCTGGGGCCGGAGGGGATTCGTGTCAATGCGATTTCCGCAGGGCCGATGAAGACGCTGGCGGGCTCGGCGATCGGTAGCGCGCGAACCACGTATAAATACTGCACCCAGGCATCGCCGCTGCGCCGTCCGGTGACGCTGGAGGAGCTTGGCGGGGCCGGGCTTTATCTGCTCTCGGATCTCGGCGGGGCGGTCACGGGCGAAGTGCACTACGTCGATGGCGGATTCAACGCGGTCGGCATGCCGAGTCCGGCGGTCTTGAAGGATCTGGCGGGGTAGGTTTTTCTAGCTTTTTATGTGCAGGCCGAGACCCTTATTATCTACACCGTAGCCGGTTCTCTTCATCATATCTTTTCTTGTTTTGTCTGGCTCAAAAGAGAGGATATTGCTCGTCCGGAGATTCATTTCCTTCATTGATTGTTCGAAGAAAATAGCTTTTCCAATGTCTCTAAAAGCGACAAAGGTGACGTCAGGTAAAGAGGGCTGAGATGTTGACATAGTTCCGTAACGGCTGTCCTCCGGAGCCTTTTCTGCCAACCATTTTGGGACCGTATCCTCCGCCGCGGGTGGCCTTTGGGCCTGTGATGGGGCAAGCCCGGTGTCTTCAGAGGCGCGCCTGAACAATGCACCAAGCTTACCCCAGAGATCTGTTGGCGCAGTTCCGCCTTCCGGGGGCTTGTCGGACGTGCGTGGATCAATCAAGACAAAATGAAGAAACCCCTTCGTGGCAAGTTCTTCCAGGATTTTTGTATCGTAGCCGCCGGATTGCAGACGCACGATTACCTCTGCCATCTCCTCGTTCGGAGCGACGACGGATTCGGATGAAGCTGCGGCCATCTCTGTTCTCGGGTCTGTCATGCGGCTATTGTAATTAATTATGAATAATAAATTATTAACGCGAAGGGTGGCGCCTCGCGTCCGAAGCGGAAGACAAAACGCTCCATCTTCCCCTTGCGCCGGGCCGTTTCCTGTGTTAAATCAACCCAACTTTTTAACGGCTTTGACTCGACGGTTTTGCAAAACGGGATTTTTCAGTGGCTTCACATAGAGCGGACACGAATATTGTTGCTGCCCGGTATGCGGGGACTCTTGTCGATCTGGCGCTGGAGGCAGGGTGCCTGGACAAGGTCGCGCAGGATCTCTCCGATCTGGAAGGCATGATGGCGGATTCGGACGCGTTGCGTCATCTGGTCCGGACGCCGCTGGCCGGACGCGCCGATCAGCGCGCTGCCCTTTTGGCGCTGGCCGAAAAGGCCGGATTCCAGACGATAACCACGCATTTTCTGGGCGTTCTCGCTGATAATCGTCGTCTGGCGATTTTGGACGGCGTCCTCCACGCGTTTCAGGCCGAGACGACGCGCCGGCGCGGCGGTGTCGCGGCCCGGGTCGCCACGGCGTTTCCCCTGACCGCGACGCAGGAGAAAAACCTCGGCAAGGCGCTTGCGAAAAAAACGGGGGGCGACGTCACCCTGTCCGTGTCGATCGACGAGGCTTTGTTGGGCGGGATGGTCGTAACGGTCGGCTCGCTGATGATCGACGATTCCGTGCGCGGAAAACTCGACCGTCTGGGCCGGGAAATGGCCCGGCAGGGAGCCGTATAGGAGATAACCAGATAACCGGAGAGCCGGATGATCAGATAAGAAGCATGGAGAACGCTCTGCGTTCCGGTTATCTGATGGGCCGGTCATTCGATTATCGCTGTGAAAGAAAAAAGGAACGGAAACTATGCAATTGCAAGCGGCTGAAATCACCAGTGTTCTGAAGGACAAAGTCTCCAATTTCAACGCGGCGCCGGACGTCGCGGAGGTCGGGCAGGTTCTTTCCGTCGGGGACGGCGTGGCACGGGTCTACGGGCTGGACAACGTCCGGGCGGGGGAAATGGTTGAATTCCCCGGCGGGATCAAGGGGATGGCCCTGAACCTGGAGGCCGACAATGTCGGGGTTGTTATTTTCGGCGAAGACCGCGCCATCAAAGAGGGCGATACCGTCAAACGGACCGGGGAAATCGTTCAGGTTCCGGTTGGAAAGGCGCTTTTGGGCCGGGTGGTCGACGCGCTGGGCAACCCGA
>JAGRJZ010000060.1 GCA_020442505.1 Alphaproteobacteria bacterium
CCTGATCTGGCGCAGTTCCAGTGCAACGGCGCGATGGCGGCGGCCAAAATCGCGAAAAAAGCCCCCCGCACCGTCGCGGAGGACATTGTTGCAACGCTAAAAAAGCATGACGCATTTTCAAAAATCGACATCGCCGGGCCGGGCTTTATCAATTTGACCGTCACGGATGACTTCCTCGCCGCGCATCTGAAAACGATTGCGGCCGACCCCCGCTGCGGCGTGCCGGAGACCGGCGAAGGCACGGTGGTGGTGGATTACGGCGGTCCGAACGTGGCCAAGGCCCTGCATGTCGGGCATTTGCGCTCCTCGATCATCGGGGATTCTGTTTGCCGTCTTATGAAATTTTCAGGCTATCACGTGCTGGGCGATATCCACCTGGGCGACTGGGGCACCCAAATGGGGATGGTGATCTCCGAATTGCAGCGGCGCCAGCCCGATCTACCCCATTTCGACCGCGATTATACGGGCCCTTATCCGGCGGAGCCGGTCATTACCCTGGCGACGCTGGAGGAGATTTACCCCGCCGCCTCGGCCGCGTGTAAAGCCGACGAAGAGCGTATGGCGCTGGCCCGCATGGCGACCAAGGAACTGCAAGACGGGCGGGCCGGCTATCGAGCTTTGTGGCGGGATTTCCTGACCGTTTCCACGGAAGGGATGAAGAAAAACTTCGCCGCGTTGGGGATAAGCTTCGATGTCTGGAAGGGAGAGTCGTCGGTGCAGGATCTGATCCCGCCGATGGTGGAGGAGCTGACGCATTCCGGCCACGCGATCAAGGACCAGGGCGCGATTATTATCCCCATCGAGAAAAACGACGACAAGAAAGAAGTGCCCCCCCTGATTTTGGTGAAATCGGACGGGGCCGCAATGTACAGCACCACCGATCTGGCCACGATCAAGGACCGGATGGCGGCGTACGCGCCGGATAAAATCGTCTACGTCATCGACCAGCGCCAGTCTTTGCATATCGAACAGGTCTTCCGCGCCGCCCGGCTGGCCGGATACGCGCCGGAGAACGAAGTGGATTTGATTTTCGCCGGATTCGGCACGATGAACGGGACCGACGGGAAACCGTTCAAAACCCGCGCCGGCGGGGTCTTAAAGCTGGAAGACCTGATCGAAACGGGCCGCGAAAAAGCGCGGGCGCGGATGGAAGAAGCGCATGTTGCCGAAGATATGGATGCGGCGGAAAAAGAGGATATCGCACAGAAAATCGCCGTCGCCGCCTTGAAATTCGCCGATCTACAGAACCAGCGCCAATCGGATTACGTCTTCGATATCGACCGGATGACGGCGTTCGAGGGGAAAACCGGGCCGTATTTGCTGTATCAGGCGGTGCGGATCAAATCCTTGCTGCGCAAGGCGAACCATATTGATTCGCGAGAGGCGTTCGTCCTGACCGATATCGACCGGGATTTGGCGCTTCTTTTGACGGAGCTGCCGGAGGTGATCGAGGCGGCGTTGTCCCATTACGCGCCGCATTATCTATGCGATTACGCCTATCGCCTGGCACAAAGCTTCAGCGGGTTTTACAATCGCTGTCATATATTGTCCGAGGAAAACGACGCGCTGCGGGAAAGTCGTCTGGCGCTTTGCGCGATGACGGTCCGGGTTTTGGAGCTGACGCTCTCCCTTCTCGGGATCAAGATCCCGGACCGGATGTGAACGGGGCCCCGGCCACGGCTTTTTCTTTGCGAAAAATCCCCTGCTTTGTTAGAATGTTAGAAGGTCTTGGCTCAGGGGTTTATTGGCAGATTATGAACAGCAACGTCATTCTTATCCTCTTTCTCCTTCTGGCGCCGGCCTTTGCGGCGCTGGGTCACGACGTGTACCGTATCTATGAATATGACCAGGACAAGGTTCTGGCCGGCGTTTTGGAGATCCCCTGGAACAAATTCGAGTTCAGCGATCTGGGGTGGCTTTGGGTGCATTACCACCCTGAAAGCTATGACTGGGCCCAGGCATCTATGAATCCGGCCTTTTGGGACCATGCGATTCTCCCGCTTCTTGAACAGCCGGCCGTTCTGGCGGGCCTGATTCCGGCTCTTCTCTTTGTGGTGTGGCTTTTGATCGTAAAGATCTTTCGCGCGCTTCACGTCCCCGGGGCGCGCAAATCCCGTTTTGCCGCACCAGATTTCCGCCCTTCGAAAGGCGCCATGAAATACAAAAGACGGTAGGCGGGATACCCTCGGGAAAAAGCCTTTGGGATACGCTTATGCCGTGTTAGAAATCATCCCCGGCGCGTGAGAGGAAGCGGAAAAGAAGAATGGCCGATTCAGGCAAACAGAGTCCCGTCATCATGCAGGTTATTCCGGCCCTGGGCCCCGGCGGGGCCGAGCAAGGCTGCATCGACATCACGGACGAACTCGTTCGGGCGGGGGCGAAGGCCATCGTCGTCTCTCACGGGGGATCCCGGGTCCATGAGATCAACCGGGTCGGCGGGGTTCATATCTCTTTGCCGGTGCACAGCAAAAATCCGGTGACGATGCTGCGCAACGTCTACGCGCTGCGCCAGTTGATCAGGAAATACAAGGTCGATATCGTCCACGCCCGCAGTCGCGCGCCGGCCTGGAGTTGTTACAAAGCCTGTCAGGGTACCGGAGCGCGTTTCATGACGACGTGTCATGCGCCGTATAACACCGGGGAAAGCCGTCTGAAAACGCTGTATAATTCCGCAATCGCGCGGGGGGAGCGCGTGATCGCGATTTCCGCCTATGTCGCCGCCTATCTGCGGCGGCATTATAAAATCAACCCGGAGAATATCCGGATCGTGCATCGTGGCGTCGCATTGGAGCGGTTTCATCCCACCGCGGTCACGCCGGAACGGATGATCCAGCTATCCCGTCAATGGCGGATTCCTGACGGCTCATCCATCGTCTTGCTTCCGGGGCGGTTGACCCGCTGGAAGGGGCACCATGTTTTGATCGACGCGATGAATTACCTCAATCGTAAGGACGTATTTTGCGTACTGATCGGGGCCGATCAGGGACGCACGGAATACCGTAAGGAGCTGGAAGACGCCATTCGCGATAAAGGCCTGGGGGGGCAGGTCCGGATCGTCGATCACTGCAACGACATGCCCGCGGCCTACATGCTGGCGACGGTCGTCGTGTCGGCCTCGACGGATCCGGAGGGGTTCGGACGCGTGCCGGTCGAGGGGCAAGCCATGGGCCGCCCCGTCATCGCCACCGACCACGGCGGCGCTCAGGAAACCATCGTACGCGGCCGGACGGGCTGGCTGGTTCCCCCGGGCGACGCCCGCGCCATGGCCGGCGCCCTGCGGGAGGCTTTATCGCTGGACCCGACCCAGCGGGCGATTCTGGCAACCCGGGCGATGGCGCATGTCGCGGCGCATTTCACCCGGGACAAAATGGCGGATGAAACGCTGAACGTCTATGCGGAGCTGTTGGAGCAAAAAATGACCGAGAACAAAACGGCGCTCAAAGCCCGCCCGACCGACTTGTCCCTGCAAAAAGACAGCGCCGCGTGAGGCGCAAGGAACCGGACATGGCGCCTCACGAAAACATTCTGGTGATAAAGCTGGGCGCGCTCGGCGATTTTATCCAGGCACTCGGCGCGATGGCCGGGATTCGGCGCCATCACCCCGCGGCACGTATCACCTTGTTGACGACCCCGCCCTTTGTCGCGCTGGCGGAGAAAAGCGGCTATGTCGATCAGGTAATGGTCGATCGTCGCCCAAAATGGTGGGACGGGGCGGGATGGCTTTCTCTGGCGCGGCGGTTGAACGATGGTCGATTCTCGCGCGTCTACGATTTGCAAAACAACGATCGCACCGCTCTTTATTTCCGACTGTTTCGAAAGCGCAAGCGTCTCGAATGGGTGGGCGCGGCGCCGGGAGCCTCCCATCAAAATGTATCGCCGGAGCGTACAAAAGGACACTCTTTCGACGGTCATGTTCAGACCCTTGCCTTGGCGGGAATCAGGGATCTGCTGTTCGACGATCTGTCCTGGATGGAGTCCGACTTAACGCGGTTTAATATCCCCCGGCCTTATGTTCTAATGGTTCCGGGATGCGCGCCTCAGCATCCCCATAAACGCTGGCCGGCCGCTTTCTACGCGGCATTGGCATGTTCACTGACGCGCGACAACTATCATATCGCGGTTGTCGGGAGCAAGGACGAATCCCCCCTGGCCGCAACGATCTGTGAGGCATGCCCCGCCGCGATGGATTTGACCGGCCAGACGGATTTATGGGATTTGCCGGCTCTTGCGCGCGGCGCGGCCGGTTCCGTGGGAAACGACACCGGGCCGATGCACATCATCGGCGCGACGGGCTGCCCGTCCCTCGTTTTATTTTCAAAGGCCGGCAATCCGGCGCGGCACGCGCCCAAGGGCGCTTGCGTCGCGGTCCTCCAGGAACCCGATCTGGCGGATTTATCCCCTGCCCGCGTTGAGGAGACGCTCTATCCGCTTCTTCGAACAAATGAGAAAATTAAAACGTGATACGTATCGCGTTTTTCCTGCCTTCGATCTTTTGAGTGCGCATGCTCAGCCGATTAGACGCCGCAGCCTTCGGCGGTTTCGTCACCGTCGCTATCGCCGGCCTGGTAGACGGCTTGCGGGGCTTTTGAAATCATCCACACCCGGAAGCAGCGGCTTCCATTGGCGCAGGAAATCGTCGTGCCGCTATCCAGATCAATCGCCCCGCTGGTCGCGTCGACGATGTCGGCCTCGCATTCCGCGTAATCTTCGTCCAGCTTCTCAAACGCGGTTTGAAGAAACGAATCGGTCTTGTCCGTTTCGATCCATAAAAAGACGCCGTCATCGCCCGCGTAATAATGCCAATTCCCGAAAAGCGGCGGCGGCGGCGGCAAAAACTTGCCCGAAGACGCCCCGAAGACATCCGCGTGGCACGGATCGTTTTTAGGCTTTCCCGGACAACGTAAATGGGACACGTAGTCGTCCGCGGCGGCGGGATCAGCCACGCAGTTGTCCAGATAGCTATCGTCGGGCATCAGGGGATAAGGCGCGTTTTTCTGGGCGCCGGCGGTCCGGGCGCCGCTATCGCCCTGCGGATGGACCAAAACGCATTCCTGAATCGCGGAGCGGATAAACTCAACCTGAGAAGAGATTTCCGAGACGGTTTTCAGCGTGCTCTGGCTTTGGGTCTGTTGACCGGAGGGCCCCATGAAGGAAACGGTCAACGCCGCCAAAAGCGCGATCGCGATCAAAATATAAACAAGTGCGCTGCCGCGTTCGGCGTCCCGGTAAGATCGCATAGACCAGATTCCTTTGTGTTTTGGCTATTAAAATAGAAATGAAACGGAAAGAAAAACCCGGCCTTCCCGATGAGAAAGGCCAGGTTTTGAATACGAAACATAATCAAATCAACAAAAACGACCCGGCATTTCTATCGTTCGATCAGGACGTGATAATAAACGTAATCGCTGGTGGCGGTATCCTGGAAGCAGCCGTAGGGCTCGCCGTCAAGACCGGCGGAGCTGGCCGTCGTGGCTTCCCCGATGGTTGCCGTCGTACCACTGCCGACCAGGGACGTCGCGGTGGAACCGTCAACATTCATCATTTGCGTGGCAAAGTTGATCCCCGTATCGGTCGGAACACCGGAAATACCGAGCGAGGTGTTGACCTGTTGGCAAACGGACAAGGTGATATCCGGCAGGAAGGCAATGATATCGGCTGTCGCGGTGGTCGGCGCGTCACTTCCCGCGGTGGTCCCGATCAGGTTGATTTCGTTTTCCCCGTTAAAGACCCAGGTCCCGGGGGTTCCGGCCGCCATCAGATCCTTCGGCGCATCGGCATAGGTCGCGGCCCCGCCGGTCGGATGAAACACACAGCGCGCATAACCGGAGGTACAGTCGCTGAAATTATTCGTCGCGCCCATGGATTCGTTGTTGAACTCGAGCGTTGCAACATCCGCGCCGCCGATGATCATCCGGACCAAAGCCGTCCGGACCCCGGCGGGGTACTGGGTCAGCTGCGCGCTTCCGATCAGGTTGCTTTCCTTGCTGGCGTCCCCGCCGCCGGACCGGCTGGACTGGGTAACGGCGTAGGAAAGCGCGGCGAACAGAGCCACGGCGATCAGGATAAGAAACAGGACGTTCCCGCTCTCACCGTCGCGATTTTTGTGCGTGTGTTGTGTCATCGTTTTTTTCTCCATTTTGCTAAGACTCTAAAATTTTCCCCAGAGTGTACCACGAAATCTCCCTCAAAACAGCCCTAAGCTGATTTATCCACGGAAACTTTGTTTATTTTTAACAAAACCCCGAGTTTATCCCCCTTGCACTCCCGTCCCACGCAGAGTTTTTCAACCGCCACCCGCCAGCCGGAGCCGCCGTTCTGGACGTGCCCGATCGCCTCCCGGAATTGGGAGAAATAAGCGGTGGACCCGGCCGTGATATAGATCGCGGCCCCCTGCGGCTTAAAGGTCAGATTCGGATAAATCTTTATAAGCGTCTCTGTGAATTTCTCGATATCGGCCTTGCTGACCGGCACGTCCCGGATGCGGGGAACCGGGGGCTTGAGCGCCTCGGTCTCTTTTAACTCGGCCCGCAACGTCGTAAGGGTCTGGAGCTGCATCGTGGTATACAGGCCGATCGCGGCCCCCGCGGCCCACGCGATCCCCGCGGCGATCAGAACGGTCTGGCCGGCGTTTTGCGGCAACCGTTCCAGAAAAACGTTCAGATCGGCGCTGGCCTGCGGCGTGAAATAACGCTGCATCGACCGCCAGTCGAATGACTTCAGATCAATCAAGCTCCGTTACCCCTTTCCCCAAATTCCATGATAACCCGTAAAACGTTAAAATATATGAATACAATATCAACTAAACTATCCGAAAATGCTGGTTTTCCGCCCTCATCGAGAGCCTTTCACCCGCACGCGCCCGTCTTTTTCAAGGCCGGGCTGGATCTGACAGCCTTGCAACACCCCGGTACACGTCCCGAAAGCCGCGGGAAGAAGGGCCTCCCACTCGATCTTTCCCTTATCGACCTCGTAACGCACCAGCGTCCCGTCGATTTTCTGTAATGCGTCGAGCAATTCTTGAACCCGGACCATATGCTTGATCGTATCGCTTTGAAGCGCGTTATAGGCGTTTACCATCAGATCCGTAGCGGCCTTTTCGGTGTCGATCTGGACCTTTTCAAGGTCCCGCCGCACCAGATTCGTCGCCAGATACTGGCCCAACAGAATTAAAATCGCGAGCATGTTGACCGCAAGACCCGCGTATAAAAGCGTCATCGCGGCGGCACGAGACAGTTTTTCGGTCCGAATCGCCCGGTTCTTCCACGGAACGGGTGTAGCCATCTCCGGATTGACGGTCACAAAATTCGCGTCCATGCTCTGGACCCGCGGCAGCAAGGTCCGCGCCGCGCCGATAAAAACTTGCATCCGGCCCGTCTCGGGATCCCATCGCAGGGCGGAGGCGACCCCTTCCTGTTCGTACAGATAGACCGTTTCCCGGTCCCAATATTCGCTGTTCCCCGGCAGCGCGGCCGCCAGCGGACACCAGCTATCGGGGTTCGAGGCCAAAGAGGCGGACGGACAGGCCAGATACCAGCAACGCCCGTTTTCCAACGTATAGCAATAATGAACGCGTTCCGTCCCGCAGGCTTGGGAAGCGGCGTTCCACACGGCTTCCTCCTCCGTCCCCGGCAGGTGCGGAACGGACCCGCCGATCATTTCCTGCGGCAAATAGGGAAGGAGCGTTTTTTTGACGGTTTCAACCTCGCCGGCAAGATGATCGGCAAGATCCGGCTTCAAACGCGCCACGCCGCCCTTTCCGGCTTGTCTATCCGGGGCGGGTTTTCCCTTTTCCTGGGCGTCTTTATCCGTCTTCGATAAAACCAACTCTATATCACTCCTTCCGTCAGACCGCCCATCATGCTGTCGAGACTCATGTTCATCACCGTCAAGCCGTAGATGGCGCTACCGAAGGCCAGCGCAAGATAAACCCCCGTCAAACCGAATGCGATCCAGACGATCAGGGTATGTTTGGTTTTTGCCGCTGCGGCCCGCATCTCGGCGATCGACTCCAGTACTGTAGCAACTTGCGAAAGGTCCGACAAGCTCGCAAGTTCCAGCCGTTCGCTGCGGGTCAAGGGTTCGCAGTCCAGCGCCGCCCCCAGCATGACGCCCCGCTCCAGCTCCGTGGCGGCCTTCATCCAGTAATCCGAAACCTCCGGGACGCTGGTCGCTTCGGAGGATTGCTTGAGCGTATCGCCGATCGGCACCAATCCGCGCAACATGCGGGCCGCGGCCATCATGGAATCCGAAAAACCGAGATCGCGCAGATACCCCCCGATCAGGGGTATCTTTCGGACGATCTTCGCGGTGGGCCAGTCCGTTTTTCCCCGGTTGATCCAAAAGGAAAAAATCGTCCAGGCGATAAACCCGCCCATAGCGAAGGCCGTACCGATCAACACGTCCCAGGTCAGCTCCAGATTGTTCACGACCCGGGTGTATTTTTCCAGCTCCTCCGGGTTGGTCGGGGGGTTGTCCCGAAACCAGCCGAGGATCATCGGCTTTCCGGCGTAAAGAGAGGACACGATCGAAAACACGTCGAAGATCAACCAGGTCATCGTGCCCATGATCGCGCGGGCGTTCTTTTTCTTTTGCGTGATGGAATGAATCGCGTGGGGAATCCCGTCCTGCAACTTGTTCGCGCGCTCGCTGGCCGCCAGAATGGCGATCGTCCCGTGGTCGAAGATCCGCAGGGCCTTCAGCGCGTCGATCGCGCCCAGCCCGCGGGCCAGCGCCTCCCGCGCGGGGGCCAGGATATTCTGGCGCATCGGGTTGGTTTCCGCCTGGATGATCCGCCACAGCGCGACCCCCGGCGAGGTCGAGGTGGAACGAAACTGAACGCCCCGGAGAAGCTGCACCTGCCACCAGGTCGAGCGGGCAAGAAGCCGCTCCAGCGGGGAGCGTTCATGCGGACGGATGCTTAGCGGATACCCGCCTTTTTTGGCAATGGCGGCGCGAACATCCTCGACCGCAGGCATGTAATACGACTCCGTGACCCGTTTCGGGCCGGACGCGGAATCATAAGCGACCTCGGCAACCCATTGCTGCATGACGTTTCGATCTTTTCTGCCTCGAACAAAGGCACATGGTAACAGATGAACGGTAAACAAACCGTTGTGACGTCGCTCATTTTAGCGGAAATCGGCATAATCCTCAAAACGTATTTTCCATGCGGGGAAATCCGGGGACAGAACTGTTTGCGAAACTTGACCTTTCGACCGGGAATCCGGCATAGTGGGTCCGTTATCCAGACGGATTGATTTTGCTTTAGGAACAGCCCATGACCGAGACATCCGGCCGTTTTTCGGTGCCCGCGCGTTTACAGGGGAATAAAGCCGTGCCGGGGCCAGCGGGCTGTCCGCGGATTCTGGCCGTCGCCAATCAAAAGGGCGGGGTTGGAAAGACCACCACCGCGGTCAATCTGGCAACGGCGCTATGCGCGGTGGGAAAGAGTGTTCTGCTGGTCGATCTGGACCCGCAGGGGAACGCCTCTACCGGGCTTGGCATCAAACGCTCCTCGATCACCAAGAGCACCTACGACATGCTGTTCGGGGAGGCCCATGTCATGGACATCGCCCGGGCGACGAAGGTACCGGGGCTGTTCGTGGCGCCGTCCTCGATCCACCTCTCCGGGGCGGAGATCGAGCTGGTCACGGCTGAGCGGCGGGAATATCGCCTGCGCGAAGCGCTGCGCCAGCCTTTGCCCTATGACTACGTGATGATCGACTGCCCCCCCTCGCTCAACCTTTTGACCCTGAACGCGCTGGTGACGACCGACGCGGTGGTCGTGCCGCTGCAATGCGAGTTTTACGCGCTGGAGGGGCTTTCGCATCTGACGAAGACGATCGAGCGGGTCCGGAAAACATACAACCCGGGCCTGGACATTCAGGGGGTTTTGCTGACCATGTTCGACCGGCGAAACAATCTGTCCGGCATGGTCGCGCAGGACGTGCGGGCCTTTTTCGGGGACAAGGTCTACCAGACGATCATCCCGCGTAACGTCCGAGTCTCCGAAGCGCCTTCCTATGGCTTGCCGGCGATCGTCTACGACATGCGTTGCCCCGGGGCGGCGGCCTATATCCGGCTGGCGGGGGAGGTCTTGAAACGCGAGCGAAAAATCATGAAGGAGAAACAAGCGGCATGACAACAGAGTCGGCACATACGCCCAAAGAGGACAATACGGCAGCCCCCAAGCGCCGGGGTCTCGGCCGGGGGCTCAGCGCCTTGTTCGACGACGACGAGTCGGACGACACGGCCGCTGGCGGCGCGGGAAAGGCGGAGCGCCGGATGCTGGGCGTGGACGAGATTATCCCCGGCCCCTTTCAGCCCCGTCATCGGGACGGGATCGACGAGGCCGCGCTGGCGGAGCTTGCCGCCTCGATCCGCGCGCACGGCATTTTGCAGCCGCTTTTGGTTCGGGAAAAACCCCGCATGCCCGGCGTGTACGAGCTCATCGCGGGGGAACGCCGCTGGCGCGCCGCGCAAAAAGCGCAATTGCACGAGGTACCCGTCATCGTCAAACCGCTGAGCGATCAGGACGCGATGGAGATCGGGCTGATCGAGAATCTCCAGCGGGAAGATCTGAACGCGCTGGAGGAGGCGACGGCCTATCGGCGCCTGATGAACGAATTCGGTCACACCCAGGAAAAGCTGGCCGTGGCGGTCGGCAAGAGCCGTTCGCACGTCGCCAACATGCTGCGCTTGCTCACGCTACCGCATGAGGTGCTGGAGCTGATGGACGAGGGACGCCTGTCCGCCGGGCATGCCCGGGCGCTGGTAGGCATAGAGCCGGCGGAGGCGAAAACCATCGCCCGACAGGTCGCCGACCGGGGTCTGAGCGTGCGGACGGTTGAAAAAATGACCACGGCGCACAAAGAGAAAACCGCCCGGCCCTCCTCCGGACCGCGGCCCGAAAGGCCTGTTAAGGATGTCGATACGCTGGCGCTGGAACAGGATCTGTCCGAGATGCTCGGAATGGCGGTCACCATCGACCCCCAAGGCAAAGGCCGGGGAACGCTCACGGTTGCTTATGAGAACCTCAGCCAGCTGGACATGGTCCTTCTCCGCCTGTCCATCGGGAATTAGAGCGCTCAATGTTTCGATTGAATTAGGAACGAGGAGCGAAGCGCACAAAATCGTACGTGAGCGACGAAGTGACGCGAGTCAAGCTAAACGTTGAACGCTCTAGCGCCCTACTTCGCGAAGCTCCGCAGCATCCAGGCGGCCTTCTCATGCACGGTCATCCGACCGATCAGAAGGTCCGCGGTCACTTCGTCGCCTTGTTCCTGCGCCACCGCCAAAACCGGCTTCATGCTTTCCGCGATCGCGGCGTTGTCCTCCGCCAGGATTCGGACCATGGCCGTCGCGTCCGGCGTCTTCGCGACCTCGCCCAGCGACTTGATCGCATCCATCTCGGCCCAGCTATTGGGCGCGTAGGCCTCCAAAGCACGCATTCGCTCGGCGATCTCGTCGGTCGCGTTCCACAGCTCCGTATATTGCTCCATAAACAAATCGTGGAGCGCCTTGAACTGGGGCCCTTCGACGTTCCAGTGAAAAGAATGGGTTTTGAAATAAAGGATAAACGTGTCGGCCAGAACCTTTTGCAAGCCGGTGACGATCGTCTGTGACATGGGAGCGCTCCTGTTCATATTCATAAGAAAGAAAAATCAAGTTCCGTGATCTAAGCTAGGGGAAAACGGACGTTTGTCAACCACCCGCGCCGGGCGAAAGACAGGGATCGTCATACGGGTCCAGCGCCGGGGCCAGAAAGATCCAGCCTTCCTGGAGCGGGGGGTGAACCATCGGAACGGCCGCGGGGTCCGGGGTTTTCTCTTCCGGCGGGAAGGGCGTTTCATCCGATTCGATCGTCGCGACCACCCCGCGCTCCTTGTCCATGCCTGTGAAAAAGCCGAACGCCTTCGCATTGCGGCCGGCCATGTAGGATTCGTCCTGCAACAGCGCGCCTTGCGGCGAAAGCGTCAGAAACCTTATATGGTCCCGGTACGATGCCGCGGAACGAGCCGTTCCCGGGTCGGCGCTTGTCTGCGCGTTCAACAGGAGCGACACCCGGCCGTCCGGGTGGGCCCGCACCCCGGCGCCGGAAAGACGGTAGTCGGGCCGGCGGTAATAACGTTGCCACAAGACGGGCCCCGTCGGCGCAATCTTCAAAACCCATGCGGCGGGAGGAGCCGAATCCAGAGGGCTGATCTCCCCCGTGAGAACGAACCCCTCCGGCCCGTCCGAAGCGGCGTAATCGAGATGCGCGTCGGCGCCCCGGGGATAGGCCTCTTGCCACAAAATCGCCCCCTCCGCGGAAAGCCGCAGGACCCACCCGGCCATACCGCCGCCGCCGGAGCGAATCTGTCCTGTGGCCAGATACCCGC
>JAGRJZ010000061.1 GCA_020442505.1 Alphaproteobacteria bacterium
GCGTCCCGGATTTCCATCCGCTCGTAAAAGCGAGGGCCACCGATGACCTTGTAGGGGATGCCCATCTGAATAAAGCGTTCCTCGAAGACGCGCATCTGAAACCCCGTCCGCACCAGCACAGCGATATCGTCCGCGGACCAGTTTTTGCCTTGCAATGCCTCGATCTCCTCCGCGATGAAGCGAGCCTCGGCCGGACCGTCCCACAGCCCCCGGACGCTGATTTTTTCGCCCTCTTCCCCCGCGGTAAACAACGTTTTCCCTAAACGTCCTTCGTTTTGCGCGATGACCGCGTTGGCCGCCCCCAGAATATGGGCCGTCGAGCGATAATTTTGCTCCAACCGGACGATTTGGGCGCCCGGAAAGTCCCGCTCAAATTTCAGGATGTTTCCGACCTCCGCCCCCCGCCAGCCATAGATTGACTGGTCGTCGTCCCCGACGCAGCAGATATTTTGTGATCCTTGCGCCAAAAGCCGTAACCACAAATACTGCGCCACGTTTGTATCCTGATATTCATCGACCAGAATATATTTGAACCGACGGTGATAATCGGCAAGCACCTCCGCATGCCGGGGGTCTTTGAAGATCGCGATCATATGGAGAAGCAAATCTCCGAAATCGCAAGCGTTTATCTCTTTCAGGCGTGTTTGATAGCGACGATAGATCGTCAGAATTTTTCCGTCCAGCGCGGACCCGGCCTCATCGGCGGTTAGATCCTCCGGTCGCTTTCCCTTGTTTTTAAACTGGTCGATCAAGGCAAGCGCCTGTTTGGGCGGATTCTTTTTCGGGTCGAGAGCCAGTCCCTCCATAATCTGTTTTAGCAAACGCAGCTGATCGTCCGTGTCCAAAATCGTAAAATTGCTGCTCAATCCCGCCAGTTCCGCGTGGCGGCGGAGCATCCGGGCCGCCAGCGCATGGAACGTTCCCAGCCACATCCCGTCGACGGGCTGGTCGATCAATGTCGCGACCCGCGCCCGCATTTCCTGCGCAGCCTTGTTGGTAAAGGTCACGGCGAGAATCTGACCGGGCCAGGCCCGCCCGATGCGCAGAATATGGGCTAGCCGCGTGGTCAGGACCCGGGTCTTGCCGGTTCCAGCACCGGCCAGAACCAAAAGCGCCCCTTCCGTTGTTTCGACGGCGGCGCGCTGCCCGGCGTTCAGCCCCGCCAGACAAGATTCGGCGGAAGCAGAATCAGGGGAAGAATCAAAAGCCTGCATGATTTTTGTTTATTCCTAAGGTCAAGTGATTGCGCGAAGAACACTAAAACAATCCCCGCTTTCTGAAAAGACCTGGCCAACATCTTTATTTAAAGGCCCCGGCAAAAGCAAAAGACATTCCATGGATTTATGCTAAAATCCTCTCATGTCGTTTTCTTTTCTCACCGACGAAGCCGTTGCGGTCGAAACGCTTTCGCAGGAACTGCCCTGGACGGAGGCCCGTTCCCGCGCCGTAAAAGGGCGGGCTGTCGATCTGGTTGAGAAAGCCCGCGCGGTTCCCCGCAAAACGGCGGGGGAACTCGAATCGTTCCTGCGCGTTTACGGGCTCGAAACCCACGAAGGGCTTGCCCTTATGGCTCTGGCCGAAGCGTTTCTGCGCATTCCGGACCCGGCAACTGCCGATGCCTTGATCGCCGACAAAATCGCCGATACGGACTGGCTGATGGACACGGACAAAGCGGATGACTGGATGGTCCGGGCCACGGGCATGGGGCTCCGCATGACTCGCCGAACGCTACAAAGCGTCTTTCACCGCTTGGGGAAACCGGTTATTCGCCGAGCCGTCAAGCGGGCCATGCGCATGATGGGCCGTCAGTTCGTCATCGGCCGAACCATCGAAGAAGCCGTCAGAAACGCGGCGCCCTATCGGGCCGCGGGCTATCGACCTTCCTACGACATGCTGGGGGAAGGGGCCCGAACGGAGGAAGACGCCGCCCGTTATTTCGAGTCCTACGACCGGGCGCTTGATTATATCGGCACCCACATCCCCCGCCGGGACTTAAACCGGCCCGGTATGTCGGTCAAACTCTCGGCCCTGCACCCGCGTTACGAATACGCGCATAGGGACACATGCATTCCCTTCATGGAGGAACGGTTGCAGGCCTTGTGCCGAAAAGCAGCCGGGTACAACGTCGCCCTGACCGTCGACGCCGAAGAATCATGGCGACTGGATTTGTCGCTGCAAATCATAGAGACCGTTCTGGCCGATTCGCAAACGAAGGACTGGCGCGGATTCGGGCTGGCGGTACAGGCCTATGACAAGCGCTGTTTGCCCTTGATCGACCATCTCGAGGAACAAGCGATCCGGCATGATCGACGAATCAATGTGCGGCTGGTCAAGGGGGCTTATTGGGACACCGAGATTAAACGCGCCCAGATTCTGGGTCTGTCGAACTATCCGGTCTTCACCCGCAAGGCCAATACGGATTTATCCTGGATCGCCTGCGCCCATCGGCTGCTGGAAAAACGCAAGCATCTTTATGCGCTTTTCGCGACGCATAACGCCCACTCGGTCGCCGCGGTTCTCGAGATGGCCGGACCGGACCCTCGCGGGTTCGAATTCCAGCGCCTCCACGGCATGGGGGGCGCATTGCACGACACGCTTCTAAGGGAGGGACTCGCGGCCGGCGGGTTATACGCCCCGGTAGGCACGCACGAAGACCTCCTCCCCTATCTGGTACGGCGACTTCTGGAGAACGGCGCGAACACCTCCTTTGTTCACCAGCTTTCCAACCCGGACGTTCCGGCCGGACGACTGGCGCTGGATCCCGTCATCCGCGTACGAGACCGGGTCTGGACCGAGCATCGCCATCCGGCGATCCCCCTGCCGGTCGACCTTTACCGCACCGGGACAACCACCGATCGAAAAAACAGCACCGGGCTTGATCTGGGCAGCGATTCCGACGCCCAAGCCCTTTTGGCCGCGATGAAAAAGGCAATGGACGGAAAAAATCTCGTCGCGCAGCCTTTGCTATCCGGCAAGAGCGAAACGAAGGCCGGCACCGCGGTACCGATTCTGAATCCGGCCGATCCGAATCGAGCGGTCGGAGAACTCTGGGCGGCTACCCCGGCCCAGATTGAAAAGGCCTTTAGGGTCACCAGCAAGGGGTTCGAAAGCTGGCGCCGCACACCCGCCCGGAAACGCGCTGTTATTTTGGAGACGCTGGCCGATCTGCTCGAAGAAAACCGGGCGCTTTTGATGGGCTTACTGGTCGAGGAAGCCGGCAAAACGATTCCCGACGCACTCGCCGAAATACGGGAAGCCGTTGATTTTTGCCGCTATTACGCTGCGCAGGGCCGTCGTCTTTTCGGTACAGACGGACAAATCATGGACGGACCGACCGGAGAGCACAATGTCCTGACCCTTGACGGACGAGGCGTCTTCGTTTGCATCAGCCCGTGGAACTTTCCGCTTGCGATTTTTCTGGGACAAATCGCCGCGGCGCTGATGGCCGGGAACGCGGTAATCGCCAAGCCTGCGGAGCAAACGCCCCTGATCGCCGCGGCAACAACGAAGCTTATTCTGAAAGCCGGCCTTCCCGCGGACGCCCTCGCGTTGCTTCCGGGGGATGGAACCGTCGGGGCGCAGATTGTCGCCCACCCCGCCGTCGCGGGCGTGGCTTTTACAGGCTCGACCGCCGTTGCCCGTCTTATCAATCGGACGCTTGCCGCAAAAGACGGTCCGATCGTTCCCCTGATCGCCGAGACAGGGGGCCAGAACGCGATGATCGTCGACAGCTCCGCCTTGCCTGAACAAATCGTGGATGATGTCATTTTATCAGCTTTAGGCTCCGCCGGGCAACGCTGTTCCGCCTTGCGCGTTTTATACGTTCAAAACGAATCGGCGGACAGGCTGATCGCGATGCTGAAGGGCGCAATGGCGACCCGGCGGGTTGGAAACCCGGCGCATCTTAACAACGATATCGGACCGGTGATCGACCCGTCCGCGCGCGAAACGCTCGTCAAGCACCGTTCCTACCTTGACACCATCGGTCGCTTGATCGGAGACATCCCGGTTCCGGAAACCATAAAAGGATATTTCTTTACACCATGCGCCTATGAAATCGATTCCATCGACCGACTGGAAGAAGAGGTCTTCGGGCCTATTTTGCATGTGATCCGCTACGACGCGGCCGATCTGGACCGTGTCGTCGCCGCGATCAACGCGACCGGCTACGGCCTTACCTTCGGCGTGCATAGCCGGATCGGGGGACGGATGGCCACGCTCGCGGCACAATCCGGAGCCGGAAACGTTTATATAAACCGGGGCATGACCGGTGCCGTGGTCGGTTGCCAGCCTTTCGGAGGACAGGGCCTGTCCGGGACGGGCCCGAAGGCCGGCGGACCTCATTACCTATCGCGTTTCGCGACAGAAAAGCTGGTCTCTACCGACACAACGCGGCAGGGTGGAAACATGGCCCTCGTGTCCCTCGGCGATTGAAGCTCTACAACACCATCACGGCCATCGCCAGACAAAAACCGATGATATAAATCGAGATGCTGGCAGACAGCAAAACCATCTGACGGACGCGGGGTGAATAATGAGCAAGAACCAAATATAGAAGAATCACAAGACTGTAGACAATCGTTCCGCGGATAAAAAGCGACCCGTCCAGAAACGGAAACACCCCCGTCGGATACCCGAAGGCGTTCATCATCTCGATCTGCGTCCGCGCGGTGAGAAGACAACAGAGAACGAAGGCAAGCGCAACCACGCGCTGCGACTTATGAACCGCCAGAAACGTCACGGGCAGCCAGATAAAATCAATCCATTGATAGATAAAGGCGATCATACTAAATTGGTACGCTAGCGTTGCGACGTGTTAAACGATAACAGATAAGGCAATCCTTCGTGCCAGCATACCCTTCCTCGCAAAAAATGCATGCGCTTTTTCGTATTTTGACGTTTGTTTGCCTCACCGGGCTCGGCGTTCTTTTTAATGCCGGAGCGGTCAACGCCGAGAAAGGCGCAACCATCATTCGCGACACGGAAATCGAGCGAACGATCAAAAGCTGGGCCGAACCGGTTATGACCGGCGCCGGGTACACCGTCGACCAAATTAATCTGGTGATCGTCGAGGACAACGCCGTTAACGCTTTTGTCGCAGGCGGCCCGAATATTTTTCTTTACACCGGTCTTCTTCTGGAAAGCCAGAACGCGGCCGAAATCGTCGGCGTGATCGCGCATGAGCTGGGCCATATCAGTGGCGGGCACCTGATCCGGGTACGGGGCGCCTTTGAGAACGCGTCCTACGAAAGCATGGTCGGGATGCTCCTGGGTCTTGGCGCCGCGATTTTAACGGGCAATGGCGGCGTTGGGTCGGCCATCGCTCTGGGGACGCAATCGGCGGCCCAGCGAAGGTTTCTGTCTTTTTCCCGTACCCAGGAATCAAGCGCGGACCAAGCGGCCCTGAAAGCCATGGAAAAGGCGGAGATGAACCCCGAAGGTTTGATCTCCTTCATGCAAAAACTGGAATCCGAGGAGCTCCTTCCCGCAAGCCAACAAGACGAATACGTACAGACCCACCCCCTCACGCGCAACCGGATCGCGGCGCTGGAAGCGGGAAAAGCGCGCTCCCCTTTTCGGGATCGTTCCTATCCCCCGGCATGGAATGACGAACACGCCCGGGTCATAGCCAAACTGAAGGCGTTCATAACGCCGGAACGAATCGCGTGGGAATACGACCAGCAGGACAATTCGACGACGGCGCTTTACGCCAGAGCTATCGCGGCCTATCGCGAGAACAAGGTAGAGGAGGCTCTTGCAGGAAACGAAAAACTGATCGCCCGGGAACCGGACAACCCCTATTTTTATGAATTGAAGGGTCAGATGCTGACTGATTTCGGCCGAGTCCGGGAGGCCCGAGCACCTTACGAGAAGGCGGTTTCCCTTTTGCCCGACGCGCCGCTGATCCGGATGGCTTATGCGCATACATTGATCGAGACCGCCGGGAACGACCGCGAACAACTACAAGAAGCGACCGTTCACCTGAAACGGGCCTTGCGGGACGAACCCCGTACCCCCCGGATCCATCGGTTATTGGCCACGGCCTATGGCCGCATGGGGGAAGAACCGCTGGCCAAGCTTCATCTGGCCGAAGAAGCGCTTTTGCAAAACCGGCTCGACGATGCCCGCGCGCTGGCGCAAAGCGCTTTGCGTGATCTGCCGGCCGATTCGGCGGGGTGGCTGCGTGCAAAAGATATTCTCTCCCAGCTTGAACAGGACACAAAAAAGAATTAGGGTGTAACCCTTGCGTCTCCCGCAACGAATAGAGATTCAACTTTACAAGCCGCGTTGTCTCGCATCGTCGCCCAACCCTATGCTCAGGAGATTTTTGTCATGAAACAGTTTTTACACGCTCTTCCTGCCGTTGCCTTGTTCTCCCTTACACCCGGAGCGCATGCCAGCCAATTTTCAGATACCCAAAAGGCCGAGATGGGAACGATCATCCGGGAATATCTTCTCGAAAACCCGGATGTCATTTTTGAAGCCGTGGAGAAAAGCCAGGACCAGCAGCGCATTCAGGAACAACAAAACTTTCAGGAGAAATTTTTGGAAAACCGGGAGGCGCTGATTAAAGATGCCCCCTTTGCCGGAAACCCGGACGGGGACGTCGTGGTCGTCGAGTTTTTTGATTACAATTGCGGTTATTGCCACCGGGCGCTCAGTGATGTCATGGGTCTTTTGGAAAGCGATCCCGACGTGAAGGTCGTCTTCAAGGATATGCCGATCCTTAGCCCGCAATCCCAGGACGGTGCACGCTGGGCGATTGCGGCCGGGAAGCAGGGGCAGTATTTTGCATTTCATAAAAAACTGATGGATCTCCCTGGCTCCAAAGATATGAAGGCCATGGAAAGAATCGCCGAAGAGCTAAACCTGGACCTGGAGCAGATGCGTCGTGACGCCGAAAGCGACGAAGTAAAAGCCGCGATCGAATCCAACTTATCCATGGCACGCGTCTTCGGGATTGGCGGCACGCCCGCCTTCATCATCGAGGACACGCTCGTCCCCGGCTATATGGGTCTGGACGCGTTGAAGAAAAGCGTTGCCGATGCCCGCGCCGCAAAACAGGCTCCGAAAAACTAGAGGCGCTTTGCCGTGATCCGTGTCTTAATTCTCTCCGGTCCCAATCTTAATCTTTTGGGAACCCGCGAGCCGGAGATATACGGCTATGATACCTTGGCCGACATTGAACGGATGTGCCGGGATAGAGCCGAGATTTACGGCTGGATCGTTGACTTCCGGCAATCCAACCACGAGGGGGAGCTGGTTACCTGGATTCAGGAATCCATCGGCGAAATCGATGGCTTAATTGTCAACGCAGCAGCTTACACGCATACCTCCATAGCCCTTCATGACGCACTGAAGATGCTAGGCGACACCCCGATCATCGAGGTCCATATCTCCGATCCCGAAAAACGGGAGTCTTTCCGCCACACGTCCTATATCACCCCGGTCGCGGCGGAAGTGATCAAGGGCTACGGCTCGAAGGGCTACGTGATGGCTCTGGAGCGCCTCTCGGTCCTCTTTGCCGGCGGATAAACCACACCTATCCTGTTAAAATATCAATGATCTGAAGAATATTCCGGCGCATCAGCGGATCCTTCGTTTCGGCTATTTTCCGGATGGCAACATCCAGCGCCGGATCAATCCCTGGACCTATGCCGGCAGAGGCCTCTCCCGTTTTCCAAGACGCCGGAGCACCTTGATAAAATCGCTCATACGGCACACCGAAAAATAGTTTCAGCATATACAACTTCCCAACCGACAGACGGTTCGCACCCCTTTCGTATTTTTGCAATTGCTGGAACGAAACCCCCAACACGTCCGCCAGTCGCGCCTGAGACAGACGCCGCGCCCGCCGAAGCAAGCGAATGTTCCGCCCGACTTGTTTGTCGATTGCGGAGGCCGTTTCCTTTGATAGATCGTCTTTTGTCATGGTAATTATTTCTAAAATAGAAATCAAATCTACTTATATTTTTCTAAAATAGCAATAATAAAAATCTCTTTTTTGCTCTAATCTCCTCCCTATGGATCACCTATGGCTAAAAAAGCAATTTGAGCTCAACCCCGGAAGGACAAAGGCCGGACTGGCCAACGCACTTGGGCTAGAACCCTCCGGGATCAGCAAGATTTTATCCGGGAACAGGGAAATCAAGGCCAAGGAATACAAAATCATGCGGGAATATTTCGGCATGCCGCTGGATGGAGACCGCGGAGCCTCTCCGTCGCCTGGCGCCTATATTATCAAACCGTTGACGCATGGCTTCAGCGAATCGGAACAGGAAACGATTCAAGACAGCTGGGTCGTCCCTGCAAGCGTCATGACGGCCCATACGCGCACGCCACCAGATAAAATCAAAATCTTTTCCGTTTCGGAAAACGCGATGGCGCCCGGTTTCGTGCGGGGAGAGCAAGTGCTGGTCGATCTGTCGGACACAAACCCCTCGCCCCCGGGGGTGTTCGTTCTATCCGACGGAATGGGGCAAATTCTGCGTCAGTGCGAGTATATCCCCCATTCAAACCCGCCGGAAATCCACATATCGACTCCGGGAAACCGCTATGAACCGCGCACCCTCCCGCTCAGCGACACGGTCTTGATCGGGCGCGTAATCGCAAAACTTCAGTGGTTATAGAGAAAAAAGGACCTTATGTCTCCACGAGAGCGCTATTTTCTTCACCCCGGCGCCATTCCGGTTTAACATATCCAATCCTGCGGGCGGGCGCCCCGCCCCAGATTTCGTTATCCGGAATAACGCTTCCCTTAGCCACGACCGCCCCCGCCGCGACAATTGCGTTCTTCCCGATCTTCACGCCTTGAAAAATAATCGCGTACCCTCCGAGCGTGGCGTAATCCCCGACCTCAATCGGCTCGTGCGACAAAAGCTTTCCTTCGATTTGATGCGGCACAACGCCGGATCCATGCCCCATCGTTACGTCCTGTCCCAGCGTAATAAACAACGGATCAAAAACCAGCCCCGCCGGATACGTCCCCTTGCCTATCTTTGCCCCCAGTAATTTGTAAAAGAGAGTCATCATGGGAACAGGCAAAATATTCGAGCGCATGATCGGTTGAAAAAAGATAAGGAAAAACAGAAGATGCACGTGATAAATAAACTCCTCCCGTGACCTCTCCTCAATATAGCCAGGAGGTAACGGCATGAAATGCATGAACAGGCGATAGAGAGTAATCGCCAACGCCTGCGTTATGAAAATCCAGAGGAAAAACACGGCGACCCCCATAACGCTCCCGGAGGGTAAAAAAGTCCCTATCTTCCACGCGAGAAACGCGCCCCCCCCTATCGCGAAGAAGGCAAAAAACAGGAAACAAACAATCTCAGGCCACCGAACGGTGCGCATGCAAATACCTTTCAACAGAAGGAGAAAACAGAACGCAT
>JAGRJZ010000062.1 GCA_020442505.1 Alphaproteobacteria bacterium
CTTTCAGACTGTTTTCCAGTTTTCTAAGCTCTGCATCCGAAAGCTTATGCGCCCAGGCGCTTTTTTTGAATCGGGACTGGCGGTTCTCTGGCTGCAGGCTGTCGCCTTCGCGGCATATTAGAAATTCCGCGAGACACTGTGCGACGACCTCCGGGTTCCAGTTTTGGTTTATATGGGCTTCCCATGATGACAGAGGTTTAAAGGAAAAGCCTCCGTTCTCGTTATAAACGACTTCCATAATTTCGGTTCCGACTCCGCCGATGACGAAGGGCGGACGGGGAAGATTGCACAGCCTGACGGTCTCCATGACCGACACGGGCGTCCGCCCCGAGCTGGGTACGAACACGACGTTATGTTGAGAGCACATCTGTTTGTATGATGCGAACGCCCCTTCATCTTCGGAGAAAAGGGGGTTATCTGTAACAGCGCTCTCTTTTCCTTCCTCCGAGGGCGGGACCATTGTGGAGTCCATATCCGTGACGTGGAGGACGGTTGCGTGTGCCATTTTGACATCCCTTTATTTTTTCATAAAATAATTCATCGCAACTTGATTTGTCAACATATTTTTTTATATACTTAATCGGGCAGGGCTGGTTGTCATGTACGACGAAAGCTTTGCCGGAGGCGGCGCCACGTATCGGGCCGTTTTGACGTGTTAACTTGCTCAACAGGAGGAGTTAGACCCATGACAGCAAGGCTTTCTTTGTTCGACCATCCGTTCTTTCTGGGCTTCGATCAGTTCGAGAGGGATCTGGACCGTTTGAAAAAAAACGCGGATGGATACCCCCCTTATAACGTTGAACAAATCGGCGAAAACGGCTTGCGTATTACGCTGGCCGTGGCGGGTTTTACCATGAGCGACCTGGATGTCGAGGTCGCGCACAACCAGCTGATGATCCGAGGGAAACAGACCGAGGAGGACGAGCGCGTTTATCTGCACCGGGGAATCGCCGCGCGGCAATTCCAGCGCTCTTTCGTGCTGGCGGACGGGATCGAGGTGCGTGGCGCGACTCTCGATAACGGCTTGCTGCATATCGACATGGCGCGCATTGTGCCCGAATCGGCGGCACGAAAGATTTCCATCGACGCGCCGGAAAAGAAAAAAAACGCGCGACCGGCGACAAAGGCTATTGACGTTTCCGTCGAGGAGAACGCATGACCCCCATCGAAAAAGCAGGCCAGGCCCTGAAGGCTTTATCCATTCAAGACTGGCAGATGTTCGGTCATGATCAAGTCGCGTATATTCGCCCGATCCACGGCAGCGACGGCGCGGTGTGCGCCTATGCGCTGCACGATGCGGACGGGACGTGTCTGGAGACGGGGGCGAACATCGACGAGCTGATCTTTGTGGCGGCCCGCAAAGAGATGACGGCGGTCATGGCGCAGTAAACGATAATCTTGAGTTCAGAGCCTGACCGGGGCAGGGAGGCAAGCGGCAAAGCGATGGATTCTCTCGACCGTTTCAGCGCCCTGCCCGACGACGCGCTTTGCCCGGCGCGGGTTTCCCTGGCCGTCTCAGCGGCGCAAATTCCCGGGCGAAGCTTGCCCCGTTACGAATCGGCGCTGGACGCTCTGGCCGCCGATATGCCTCTGGCCGTTGACGCACCTTTCCCGGAAGAGGCCCGCGTAGCGGTGGGCCGCGCGTTGTTCACGGTGGCAGGTTATCGTTCCCTTCCGGCGCCCACGGACACGAACGGCCATCCCGACAACAGCAACATGATCCGTGTCATGGACGAACGGGCCGGCAGCCCCGCAGCGCTTGCGGTTCTGGGGCATCATGTGTTGCGAACGGCCGGTTGGGCCGCTCGAATTCTCGACTGTGCGGGGCGCCTGATCGTGCGAATCGGGCCGGCGCTTCTGATCGACGTTGCGGAAGATTGCCGGGTGCTGCAAGCGCCGGATCTGCGTCGTCTGGTCAAGGCCCAGCGCGGACCACAGGCCGAGCTGTCGGCAACATTCTATACGCCCCTGTCGAACCGGGAAATCGTTCTGGCCCTGTTCAACCCTGTCAAGTTTCGGCTGATCGCGGACGAGGAATACGAATCGGCGCGGGGTCTCTCCACGGCTTTGCGACGGATAGCCCCCGGCGAATACCGGTTGTTGCTGGATCACGGGATCTTATGCCTGCGGACGAACGACGGGCCGGGCGCGCGTGAAAGCCTGACGCAATACGTCCGCCGGGCGCCGCCGGGGGCAGACCGGGATGAAGCCCTTTTCTTGCTAGGGACGATTGGCGAGGCTGTGGATAGTTAGCGGGAAAAGTCGAACCACGCTGGACTTGAATCGATTCGCCCTATATGTCTCAAGAAAAGTTCTTAAACCGCAGACTTTAAAACAGATCAGACAAGGAAACGTAAGGAGTCAGAAAACATGTTGTTTCGAAACATTATGATGGTGGCCGTCGTCGTCGGACTGGCGGCGTGTTCCTCCACCAAGGACAAAACGGATATGAGCGATCTCGAGATGAGCCAGCGCGAAGACATCACCGCCGGGCCGCTGGACGGGACCGAGGTCTATGGCTATGAAGGGCAGGCGATCGAAACCCAGGGTCCCATCCCGGGCTCGCAGCAGGATCTGGTCGTGAACGTCGGGGACCGGGTCTTCTTCGGTTATGATCGCTATGATCTGACGGCCGAGGCCCAGCATGTCCTGCAAATGCAGGCCGAATGGTTAAAACGTTATCCGCAGACCAGCGTCGTCGTCAAAGGCCACTGCGACGAGCGCGGTACGCGAGAATACAACCTGGCCCTCGGGGAGCGGCGTGCCAATGCGGCCAAAAACTTCCTGATCGCGTTGGGCGTGTCTCCCAGCCGGATTTCTACCATCAGCTACGGTAAGGAGCAACCCGCCGTTCTGGGGTCCAACGAAGCCGCTTGGGCCCAAAACCGCCGGGCCGTGACGGAGGTCGAATAAACCTTACTGAAAGGGTCTTTTTCGTGATGAAACGGACACGAACGCAAAAAACCGTCTTTCTGGGCGCCGTCAGCATGGTTATGTTGGCGGCGTTTCCTGCTTTTGCCCAGCAAGACGTCTCCGCGCGGCTCAGCCGTATGGAAAACGAAATTCAAACCCTGAGCCGGGCGCTGTTCAAGGGCGAGACGCCTCCGGCGGAATACCAGCCTTATGAGAATTCCACCGCCGGCGCCGTCTCGGCCGACCGGCAAGCGGCTCTCGAGCTGCGCCTGTCGCAGATCGAACAAGAAATGGCAACGTTGACCGGCCGGATCGAGGAACAGGACTACGCTCTGCGTAATCTCCAAAACCGTCTGGAACAGATCTCCGTGGAAAGAATACAGACGTCGCCCGTTTCTCTGCCTCGGCCGACCGCGCAGTCGGCACCGGCCCTCGCGGACGGCACGGCCGGAACGCTGGGGACGCTCTCACAAAAACCGAACGGCGCGCTTTCTGCAAACGCCGAAGATGACGACCCCGATGCCGCTTATCAGCGCGCTTACGCCCTGATGCGCGACCGGCATTACGACGAGGCCGAAAAAGCGTTTACCGGGTTCCTGTCCCGCTATCCGGCGCATCGCCTTGCCGATAACGCGCGTTACTGGTTGGGCGAGACTCACTACGTGCGGGGCGAATACGAACGCGCGGCGCGCCTGTTCGCCGAAGGCTATCAGAAGGATCCCGCAGGTCCCAAAGGTCCCGACAACCTCCTGAAGCTCGGCATGTCGCTGGGCGGGATGGGCAAGAAAGACGATGCCTGCCTGACGTTTTCCCAGATATTAAAGGACGGGGCCGGAAGCCCGAACCCGATCCAGGACCGCGCCGAGGCCGAGCGGACAAAACTCGGCTGTGAATAACCTCCCCTCAAACGGAACGCAAATCTCATGCCCGCCCCTTTTCCTGCTCCCGTTTCACCGGATCTTCTCCGTTCCTTTCTGCCGGACGATCACACGAAGACGGAGCCGATCGCGGTCGCGGTCTCCGGGGGGCCGGACAGCATGGCGTTATGCCGGCTTTTATCCCAATGGGCGGCGGAGCATGACGGCCCCCCGATTCACGCCCTGACGGTCGATCACGGCTTGCGCCCTGAATCGCACGCGGAAGCAGCGCAGGTTGGGATCTGGATCAAGGATTGGCCGCACGTTCGGCACGCGGTGCTGGATCGGGATTTAACCGGGCTGGGGAAAACCCGGATCCTGGAGCAAGCCCGAAACGATCGTTACGCGCTTTTGACGGGCTATTGCCGGGCGCACGACATTACAAGGTTGTTCGTCGCGCACCATCTCGACGATCAGGCCGAAACGGTCCTGTTCCGTCTGTCCAAAAGCAGCGGTCTTGACGGTCTGTGCGGTATGCGCGCGGTCAAGCCCTATGACGGGGAGGTGATGATCATCCGGCCCTTCCTGCCGGTTTTGAAGGACGATCTTGTGTCCTTTTGCAAAGCCGAAGCCGTTCCCTTTTTGAAGGATCCCAGCAATGACGACGATTCCTTCGCCCGGGTTCGGTTGCGGCGATCGGCCGCGATCCTGACGGAGGAAGGCCTGACGCCGGCGCGCCTCGGGAAGACAGCCGCAAGGCTGTCTAGGGCCCAGGAGGCGCTTGATTATTATACGGTCGAGGCCCTGAAAAACAGCGCTAAATTGATCGATCCTGACCGGATCGTATTTGATTTTAGGCCCCTGGCTCGAGAGCCGGAAGAGATCCGCCTGCGAGTCTTGCTCCGCGCCATGGAGATGATCGCCGCGGCCTGCGGGATCGACCGGGGATACGGTCCCCGTCTAGAGAAAATGGAGGCCCTGACCGCCCGTCTGTTTATGGACCAGGCTTTTTCCGGCGAGACTCTGGGAGGGTTCGTTTTCTCGATCGAAGAAAAAACCGGCGCCATTACCGTCCGCCGGGAAAATCCCTGACGACAGCGCACCGGCGACCGACCGAAAACGCTTGTTTTCCGGAAGAAACGGTCTATCTTAGACTGTCCGGCGCGCTGCCGTATCAACCCGAGAAAACAAGGATCATCGAAACGTGAATAATTTTGGACGCAATCTGGCTTTCTGGTTCGGTCTGGGCCTTATCTTGCTTTTTCTATTCAACTTTTTCCAGGCGGCCGATGTCGGACAACAAGCCGGCGCGAAAGACGTCCCCTATAGCGACTTTATGGCGGATGCCGCCGGCGGGAAGATCTCGGACGTTACCATTCGCGGCGACGAGATTCACGGCCATTACACCGGCGACGGGAAGGCCTTTAAAACGGTTGTTCCCGAGAACGAGAACGTGGTCGCGCGGCTGGATAAAACGGGGGTCCGCATCACCGCCGAACGCGAGACCATTAGTTTCCTCGATATTCTGATCTCCTGGTTTCCGATGTTGCTGTTGATCGGGGTTTGGATTTTTCTGCTCCGCCAGATGCAGGGCAAAGGCGGCGGCGGCGCGATGGGCTTTGGAAAAAGCCGTGCGCGGATGCTGACTGAGGCCCATGGCAAGGTCACATTTGCCGATGTCGCCGGGATCGACGAAGCAAAAACAGAGCTGGAAGAGGTCGTTGAATTCCTGAAAGACCCCCAGAAATTCCAGCGTCTGGGCGGAAAGATTCCCAAGGGCGCGCTGCTCGTCGGCCCGCCCGGAACCGGGAAGACGCTTGTGGCCCGGGCCGTGGCCGGAGAGGCCGAAGTGC